>DEUM01000030.1:877-10972 GCA_002362575.1 Lachnoclostridium sp. UBA3262
TTTCTTTCAAGATTCAGTTTGACAACGTAGTAGCTGATGCAACTGTTGGGGCAGAGAAAAATATTACTTTGACAGACTTGTACATCATGAAACTTGGCAATACGAATGATGAAGCAAGTGCGCTACCGGAAAATAAAGCGCTTACTTTAGGAACAAAGTACACTGGCACAGTATCTGCTGTTAAGAATGAAAATGTGTATGAGGCGCAGTATTTCACTGTAAACGATTCTTCATACTCAGAAGGAGATAGTTATATTATTTCCTATTCACTCAGCAATGCAGATGACTTCAGACAGGTAGCAACACAGAGTAATCTAAACAACTGGAGCTGGGGCGATGCAAAGAAAGTATGGGCAGGCGACGGACTTCCAAATGGACAGGAAGTTGCAGGTTCGTTTACGGCAGCTAGTGCAGGAAGTGGAATTTCCTTTAAAATCCGTCTGGATTCTCCGACGGCTGAGGCAACTCCTGGTGACAGCGTAGAGCTTTCGCTGACAAACCTGACAGTAGTAAAGGTTACGAATACGGATTCTATAACGTTGCCAGAGTCAATGGCTATCAATAAGGACAGAAAGTATTCCGGAGCAGTCAGTGCAGTAAAGGATGGCGGTTCATGGAATGTACAGTATTTTAACGTAAATGATTCTGCTATTGACACAGGTGATATGTTCAAAATCAGCTTTAAGATTTCCGGAGCCAGTGCATTTAAACAGCTCGCTGTACAGTCAAATGTAGATGGCTGGGGCTGGGCCGATGCACCAAAAATGTGGAAAAACGATGGTATCGCAGATGGTACTACCTTCAGCGCTGTCATTAAAGCAACACAGGATTGTGACAAGATTACCTTTAAGCTTTGGTTTGACAATCCGGTAGATGAAACATTTGACACAACGCCGGTTGCAATGACATTAACCGATCTTCAGATTAAGGACATTGCACCAGTAGCAGATCTTGGTGAAGCTTACAAAAATCACTTTGCAGTAGGCGCTGCCGTATCTGCTTCTATGATTGATGACGTAGAGTATCAGCATATCATCAAGAGCTGCTTCAAGACGATTACGGCAGAAAATGAAATGAAGCCGGATGCACTGTTGAACCAGAAGGCAAGTCAGGAAGCTGCAGAAGCAGATGCAGATGCTGAGCCGGTACTGAATCTGGAGTATTCCGGTATGTCAAAGATTCTTGATTTTGCAAAGGATAATGGTCTTAAGGTTCGCGGACACTCTCTGCTGTATGCTCAGCAGACGCCGGACTGGTTCTTCAATGAGGGTTACACAGCAAATGGCGCTAAAGTAGATGCAACTACCATGGAAGCTCGTATGGAGAGCTACATCAGACAGGTTATCGAGTTTGTAGATACCAACTATCCGGGTGTTGTGACAGCATGGGATGTTGTCAATGAAGCATTAGATAACGATGGTACAGTCAAGAGCGATAACTGGAGCGACATCATGGGAGATGACTATATTGCAACAGCGTTCTTTTATGCGAATTATTACGCACCGGAGGAAACAAAGCTGTACTACAATGATTTTAATATGGAAGAAAGCGCTAAGAAGGCAGCATTTTTAGCATTGGCTCCAAGCTTTGACAGAATTGATGGTATTGGTATGCAGGAGCATATCAGCCTTACCTATCCTACAGTAGCTAACATTGGCGCAGCCGTTGATGCTTACAAGACTGCCGGACTTGACGTTCAGATTACTGAGCTGGATGTGCAGATTGAAGCAGACGAGACAGTGGAGGCACAGACAGACCGTTATGAAGCATTGTTTACAATGTTCAAGAGTAAGAGCGATAAGATTTCCAATGTAACACTTTGGGGAATTGACGATGGTACATCATGGAGAAAGGCAAAACGTCCGCTTCTGTTCTATTCGGATTTGACGCAGGGCTTTTGGTAAGAGTTTTTTTGATAGTCTACTATTTATTGTGAAGAATTTATTTGGTTACTTTAACCTTAATATTGTAGACTTTTCTTTCAATAGTACCGTCAGCATAGGTAATTTTTGCGACTAAGATAGTTTCACCCGTATTTTTTGCCGTTATCAGACCTGTGTCATCCACATCTGCTATTGTCTGAATCCGGTCACAGGTAGTCTCTGTCGCAGTATGAGTCTGATATATCTTCTGGCTGTTCGTATAATAGGAGATAGAATCCCCCTCAGCTAATTTTTTGCTTAGCTCTAACTGCTTTGTAGCATCTTTTGATAACGTAATCGTTTCTGTCGGACCGCTTGTGATGAGGACATTATCAATGAGATATGTGCAGGCATGGTGATCAACCTCATGAGGAGTACTCGTATTTAAGCAGGTAGGAAGTGCTCCATTTAACATCAGACAAATGTTTACTGTGCTACCAGCAGGAATGGAAACGGTGTAACTGATTTCGTGGAATTCTTTGTTATTGTTTTTTGTACTGCCACATCGAAGTGGAATGTTGATATCCGTTTTAACATCGGCACCAGTATCTGCGTTTACTAGCTTCAGAGGTAATTGATAGGTCCTGTCATTTGCGTCCATTGCATTTATGACGCTAGCATCTTTGTCAATATCATAAAATGCAAAGAGGAAGGATAGAGTAAAGTCCTTTTCTACCGTGTCTGTATTTTCCAGCTTAAAGCATACATAGTTCTCAGCAGAATCGAATATACCCAAAAAAGCGCGGGAGGCTGTGGTTGTACCATCATCCTTTAAAATTCCATAATTCCCTGCTGCAGCAACTATTTTTGTGCCGTCCGCTGCGGGATTCTTCGTGCCACATGGGGAAGAGTATGACATTACCCCTCTCTTTTCGACTTCTGCCCATGTATTAGCAGGACTTACGCCAGCATATTCATCAAAATTGTCAAAATACTCAACCTTAAATTCCGGCCCAGTCGAAGGCGCCTGAATGGTTATTTGGTAAGTTCCAGATTGTTTCGAATCAAATACGGATGTTGCGGTCACGGTAATAGTTTTTCCTGCTTCTGCGGTGTCTGCGACCGTTAAAAGTCCTGCATTCGAAATTGTAACACCCGTGGTTTCAGGACTGATACTCCATTTGACGTCGGTGCTTGGCTCGCCGGTGGCTTCAACCGTTGCCTTAAACTGGAGCGAACCACCTTGAAGAATTTTTTCCGGAGAACCATTGGCAGTTACCGTGATTTTGTCGATGGTCTGTGCCAGTACGGTGATTTCCTTCGTTGCAAATTTGTCCGGATCCTCAATGGAGGCTGCCTTTACCGTTATCTTTGTGTCTTTGGGAACATTTCCCACTTTTAGAAGTCCCTTGTCGTCGATGGAAGCTCCTTGTACTGCTGGAGTAATAGAATAAGTTACCTTTTGTATTGGTTTATTTGTACCGGTAACTTCAGACGTAAACTGCAGCTCGTGGTTTTGGTAAATCGTCGTGGCATCGCCAGCCGCTGTGAGATTTACTCCCTCGACATTTCCTTTTTCAACCGTAAACTGCAGGTCATCAATGTAGTATACTGCGTTTACGCCGTTTGGAAGCAGCGTATCGCGTGTGATATATAACTTGTTCTGACCTTCGTTTGTGTAAATTCTGTCAGGGAACGTATATGTGCCTGTAAGGTGGTACCAAGTGTCCTGCTCGGCATCGTATTTTGCGCCTATCTTAGTATAATCACCTCTTTCTTGTATGAGAAGGTTCAATTTCTTTCCCAGCTTTTCATCATCTTCATATTTCATATAAGCGGATAGTGTCAGTGTCTTTCCTGCTAAAGCCGGATCGAATTCTACCCATGCCAGCACGTCATAAGAGTTCACTGTGTAACCTTTGCTGGAATCAAAACGGATAACCTCTCCACGCTCCGGATCCTGCACCTTAGAGTATGCCTGTTTACTGCGATAGGTCAGTCCCAGCGGTGTTTCCGGTGTTTCCGGATTTAGCAGTAATAGGTTGGAAGGCACCTCTTTGGTTGCGTTTTCAATAATTTTGAAAGAAGCAGTGGCTGTCTTTACTTTTACATTAGCAGAAGTAGTAGCGGTAACCGTAATGGTCTCGTTTGCTGTTGCAGTGGATGCGACAGACAGAAGACCGGCTGCGCTGATGGTAACTCCGGCAGCGTTTGTTACAGACCATGTGACTTTGTCTGCGCCAAGACCTGTTGCTGTCAGCTGAATCGTTTCATTCTGCATAATGCCGGTACGGGTTCCCGGTACGGTGATAGCCAAATCGTTAGCTGGTGTGTCTGTCGGTTTGCCCGTCGGGGTATCTGTCGGCTTATTTGTGGCTTTGTCCGTTGGCTTTGCCGACGGAGCTCCAGAAGGTCTTCCAGATGGCTGGGATGTGTTTTCTGAGCCGTTTGTTACTGTAACTTTACATACTGCCTTTGCTCCCCGTCCGTCTGCTGACGTCACTGTAATCGTGGCGCTGCCGACTTTTTTCGCTGTTACGATTCCCTTTTTATTTACTGTGGCAACCGTCTTGTTTGATGTAAACCAGTTAAATTTCTTAACTGTCGGTTTCTTCGGAGAAGTGATGGTTGCTTTTACTTTTTTATTTTTCTTAGGCCGGATGGTGATTTTTGTTTTTCCGACCTTTTTTGCCTTAATTTTTCCACTTTTGGAAACGGTGGCAATTTTCTTTTTACTGCTCTTAAAGGTTAATTTTTTGCTGGCTGACTTAGGAGAAACACTAGCTTTTATTTTAAAGGTGCTTCCTTTTTTTAGTGTCAGAGTGGTGGTGACTTTCTTATCCTTAGAGCTGTATGGTGAAGTGAGTTGTATCTTAGTCACGGTTTTTTCTTATTTGTTTTTGCCTCGCCTGAAATAGGGCTGAGGATGAGAGATACTGCCATGAGGGCAGATAATGCTCGTTTTACGTGTTTCTTTACTGAATAAACTTTGTACATATAAACCTCCTATTACATAAAATGTTCTTACTTATAACATATTCAGTGCCTAGCAGGTTTGCCTCTAAGCACTTTTAGAGATATTCCCTCTCTCTCAAAAAAGAGGGAATATCTCTATAGTAAATGAATATTAAATTGTAGTAATAATTATGACTGTGATGTTACCAGCCCAAGTATACTGTCAAATGCTGGCTTTGGTGTCAAATCATCATAGAACAGGAGAGGGCGTTTTGCACTCTTCCAAGAGGAACCGTCGTTGATTCCCCATACTGTTACATTTGAAATCTTGTCGCTCTTATCTTTGAACAGAGTGAATAAATCTGCATAGCGTGTTGCCTGTGCCTCTACTGTCTCGTCTGCTTCAATCTGAACATCCAGCTCGGTGATTTGAACGTCAAGTCCTTCTGCTTTGTATTCATCAATTGCTGAGCCAATAGCTGTTACGGTTGGATAGCTTAATGTGATGTGCTCCTGCATACCGATACCGTCAATGCGGGCACCTACAGGAAGCGTATCGTCAATTTTTGCGTAAAAACTATTTATTTTTTTGGTGGTTTCCATATTATAGTCGTTATAATATAACTTTGTAGTTTCTGGTGTATATTTAGCCGCATACTGGAATGCTGTTCCTATATAGGAAGAACCTATTGTGCTTGTCCAATTATTAGTTATTACATTGCCGTTATCATTGAGCGCTTCATTTACAACATCCCAAGAAGTTACAACACCTGGGTAGTTTGTATCTACAAATTGAACTACCTGCTTGATATAGCTTTCCATACGTGCTTTCATGACAGTTGAACTTACATTATCACCATCATCCGTATAGTTCTCATGGAAGAACCAATCCGGTGTCTGAGCTGCATAGATTAAAGCATGTCCACGAACTTTAAGGTTATTTTCCTCTGCAAAGTCGAGAATCTTTGTCATACCGGAATACTCCAGATTCAGTACCGGCTCGGCAGTTGGATTTGTAGCAGCAGCCTCTTGGCTTGCCGTTTTGTTTAACAGTGCATCCGGCTTCATCTCATTTTCTGCCGTAATTGTCTTAAAGCAGCCTGTAATACGGTTCTGATATTCAACATCACTTACCATAGCTGCTGATACTGCTGCACCTACTGCAAAATGATTTTTATAGGCTTCACCGAGGTTTGCCACGGGTGCAATGTCTTTAATTTCAAGATTTGTCAGGGTTACCGGAACGGATGTGGTATTAAAGCTTTCTTCAACCGGACTATCAAGCCAAAGCTTGAAGGAAATCTTTTCACAATCCTGTGTTGCCTTAATGATAGCACTGAATGTAGTATCGTCTGCGATACCATCACTTTTCCATACCTTTGGTGCGTTATCCCAGCTCCAGCCGTTTACGTTTGTCTGTACGGCAAGCTGCTTGAATGAGTCGGCTCCGGAAATCTTAAAGCTGATTTTAAACTGAGAATTTTCATCAATAGGGGTATTTACGTTGAAATACTGCACATTCCATGAGCCTGTAGTAGTGTCTTTCTCAGCATTCTTTGTTCCAGAATACTTTCTGCCTTTTGTGAGTTCCATGGAGCTCGGGATAGCGGTGCTATCATCGTTTGCTACCTTAACAACTACTAAATCATTCAGTGTAATGTCCACACTATTACCGAGAGTAGCTGTTTCCAGTGGTGAGTCCAGACGAACTTTAAAGGAAATTCCGTTTCCTGCAGCTGCCGTTGTGAAAGAACCGGACACATCCTGACCGTTTGGAAGTCCATCGCCTGCCCATACTTTCTTTGAGTCTGCCCAGCTATAATTGGTTAAGCTGCTCTGAGTTGCTACCTGTCTGAAATCTCCTGCGCCATTGATTGAATAGGAAATGATATATGTATCCCCTGCAGAATAAGAAGCATCGTTTACAGTAAAATACTGTGCCTCATATACATCCTCATTCTTGACAGCAGAGATTGAAGCGGTGTACTTGGTTCCGAGATTCAGCGCTTTATTTGCAGGAAGCGTTGTTGCCTCATCTTCTGTAGTACCGAGCTTCATGATGTACAGGTCTGTCAATGTAATATCCTGTGATGCGCCAACAGTTGCGTCTGCTACTACGTTGTCAAACTGAATCTTGAAAGAAAGCTGATCCCCATTCTTGGTAGCAACAATTTTTCCACATACTGTTGTATCATCTGCGATTCCATTTTCTACCCATGTTTTTGGTGCTGTATTCCAGTCCCAGTTGTTTGCACCGCTCTGGATGCATGCCTGCTTAAAGCTTGTAGCGCCGGAAATTTTACAGGAAACGAAAAATACGTCTCCCGTCTGGAAAGCAGAATCTGGAACATTGAAATACTCAATACTCCATGCGTTACCTGCTTCATTTCTAACTGCAGCTCTTTCACCTGTGTACTTAATTCCATACTCCACGTTCAGGTATTGCGATAATGGAGCTGCCGCCACATTCTTTGCCGGAGCAAATCCAGCTGCTGTCGTCAGTAACATGGCAAAGACTAAAAGTCTTGCCAACGTCTTTTTGATTGTGTTTCTCTTCATATAGAAGACCTCCTTTGATTATAAAAAACTTGGTTAACAGTTGCGGGTGCCAACCCTCCTTCCTTGGGGTTATCCCCTTTTTACCTATATAAACGAAACAAAATCCAAAAATGACTCAAATTATAAAAAAAATTTTATTTTTTTTTGATTTTTTTTATAAATTAACGGAAAAACGTTGAAAATGGGCTTATTTTTTCTTGAAAAAATTTAAAATCAAGGTAATTTTTTGGCTTATTCTTGAAATTTGAGAAGTTCATGAAAAGAGTAATATGCTAGCAATTTTAATTTATAGATAAAAATTATCGTATTTTCGTTGTAAAAAATGTAAACTTATACACAATATTCATTGCATTTTTTGTTAAATCTGTGCTATACTATATTTGAACTTATTATGGGGGTGGCTAAAATGTACCGAGCAGCAATAGAAAAACTTTATAAATGGAAAGAAAAGAAGCATCGCAAGCCGCTGATTATCGAGGGCGCAAGACAAGTTGGTAAGACATGGCTGATGAAGGAATTCGGCAGCAGAGCTTATAAAGATACCGTATATATAAATTTTGATTCTAATTCCAGGATGGCAGAGTTGTTTACTTCCGATTTGAATATCGAGCGCCTTATTATGGGAATTGAGTTGTACGTTGGCAGAAAAATTGACTCAAATAGTACGTTGCTTATATTTGATGAGGTTCAGGAAGTGCCAAGGGCGCTTTCTTCACTCAAATATTTTTACGAAAATGCGCCGCAGTATCACATTGTCTGTGCCGGCTCGTTGTTGGGAATTGCTTTGCACGAAGGTACATCCTTTCCTGTCGGTAAGGTGGATTTTCTTAGTCTTTATCCGCTGTCATTTAAGGAGTTTTTAATGGCGACTGTGGGTAAGCGTTTTGCTGAAATCCTTGAAAACCAAGATTACTTGATGATTACACATTTTAAGCAGACCTATATTGATGCACTTAAGCAGTATTATTTTGTTGGCGGTATGCCGGAAGCAGTACAAAGTTTTGTTGAAGAAAAGAATTTTAATGAAGTCCGGGAAATTCAAAAGCGGATTTTATCAGCTTATGAACAGGATTTTTCCAAGCATGCGCCAATTGGAATTGTTCCAAAGATTCGTATGATATGGAGTAGTATACCTTCTCAGCTTGCAAAAGAGAATAAGAAGTTTATCTATGGTCTTGTGCGTGAGGGAGGACGGGCAAAAGAATACGAAGGAGCAATTATGTGGCTTTGTGACTGTGGACTTGTTCATAAAGTCAGCCGTGTAAATGCAACGGGAATTCCACTGAAAGCTTATGAGGATTTGAAAGCATTTAAGTTGTTTTTTCTTGATGTGGGACTTTTGGGGTGTATGACTGGTCTGCGCCAGCGCACATTGCTGGACGGTAATGATTTGTTTACCGAATTCAAGGGAGCGCTGACTGAGCAGTATGTTTGCCAGCAACTTAAAACAATAGATGACTTGGGTGTTTATTATTATACGAATGACCGTGGCTCATGTGAAGTGGATTTTATTATTGATACTGGTGAGCAGATTGTGCCTGTCGAAGTTAAGGCAGAGGTGAATCTGAAAGCCAAGAGTTTGAAAACCTATTGTGAAAAATTTAACCCCGAATTTTCTGTCCGTACCTCAATGTCAGATTACAAAAAAGAGGACTGGCTCATTAATCTTCCGCTGTATGCGGTTGAGGAAATAGGTAGAGTGATAGATAATTAAAGCAAAACGGTGTTAAGACGTAAGTCCTAACACCGTTTTGCATATAGCATAGGAGGAGTATCTCAATGAAAGCAGATGCTCCGCTGAAACTGTAGCCCAATTAATTGACGTGGACGATACATTGTCTGCGTTCAACCTCTCCGTTTGTATGTGTGATTTCTGCGATTAGTGCGGTCTCACCGGCACTATTAGCAGTAATCTTTCCGGTCTCATCAACAGTAGCAACTGTTGTATCAAAACGTGTACAGGTCTCAGATGTTCCGTGTGTGTATTGAGCCAGATAGCTGTTCGTGTAGTATTTTACTGTGTCCCCTTCGACGGTGTCTAATTCCAGTTGGTGGGTTTCTCCTGCATTTAAGGTTAATGTAGGGAGTTTGCCGCTGGAAATAGCAATGTTGTCGATGGTGAAAGAGCAAGGATGTGGCATGCTTTCATATGTTTCATTTTTAGCGATGTGATCGGGAGATAGGCAAGTAGGAAGTTCTCCATCCAGCATTAAACGGACAGTTGTTGTTTGCTTTGCAGGAACAGATATACTCCCTGTTATTTCAAAATATTCAAGATTATCATTGGCGTAGCGACTACATCTAAATGGAATTTGGAAATGTTCTTTTATTGTGGTCTCATTTTTGCTTTCATCTATAGCAATAAGTTTTAATGGTAGTTCGTATTTGACGAATGAAGAATTAGTTCGCATTTGTTGTTTTATATAGCTACTATCTGCGTCAATATCTAAAAAAGAAAGTAGGAAGGAAAGTGTATATATTTTTTCATTTTCGGATGTGTTTTTTAAATTAAAATCTACATGATCTTCTTTACTACCAAAGAAACTAAGAAAAGTTTGAGTTTCGCGATAATCTGGTGATAGCGTATCATCTAATTTGTGTATGCCAGAGTCCTGTATAATATCTAATGTAAGACCAGGACAAAATGCTGAATCACTCGGCTCAGTAGCTTTCCACGAGAATACCCCATCGTTCTTAACAGAATCCAGTGTTGTATTTT
>DEUM01000031.1:0-27326 GCA_002362575.1 Lachnoclostridium sp. UBA3262
AAAAATGGGGAAACTCAAAATAAGCAGAAATTGCGACAGTAAGTGCAATGAATAAACACAATGTAGTTTTTATTACTACTTATTATGGTGTTTGTATTGACTTATATAAAAAAACGTGATACGCTAGTTTTGAACCGATTATTTTTTAGTAAGCAAGTTATTGAAAAACATTCCAGAATGGGAGGGCAAGAATGAAGACAGTACGGACAAAACTGGAAGACAGGAAGCTTCCTTCTTATACAAAAGGTGAAGAAATTTTTAACATGGTATCCCATATTGTCGGAGGTGCTCTGGCAATTGCGGCGCTGACGCTTTGTGTGATTTTTGCAGCGATATACAGCGATGCGTGGGGTGTTGTAGGGGCGGCTATTTATGGCGCTACGATGATTGTACTCTATACAATGTCTAGTATTTATCACGGTTTGAAGCCGGAAATGCCGAAAAAAGTATTTCAGGTTATTGACCACTGTACGATTTATTTTCTGATTGCAGGGACATACACCCCTGTTACGCTGGCGGCGCTCCGTCCACTCTATCCGGTGCAGGCATTTGTGATTTTCGGAATTGTGTGGGCATGTTGTTTTGCCGCCGCTACGTTGACGGCAATTGATTTGAAAAAGTATCAGATTATGTCCATGATCTGTTACCTGGCGATGGGATGGAGCATTATTTTCTTTATTAAGCCGACGGTCCGGTGTCTGGGCACTGGGGGAACGGTATTTCTGATTACGGGCGGTGTTGCCTATACAATAGGCGCTATTCTGTATGGGATCGGAAAGAAAAAGAAATATATGCACTCGGTTTTTCATCTTTTTGTGCTGGCGGGAAGTATTTTGCACTTTTTTATGATCTTATTTTATGTTATAATCCAGTAAGAATGAATTATATATAGTGTGCAAAATTTTTGTAGGGCACATCAGAAATGAGGTAAGAAAATGATAGTAGAACCGAAGGTAAAAGGATTTATATGCACAACTGCACACCCGGAAGGCTGCCGGGAGAGTGTAAGAAGGCAGATTGCTTATTGTAAGTCAAAGGGAATGGTAGAAGGACCAAAGAAAGTGCTTGTAATCGGGTCGTCTACCGGCTATGGTCTGGCAAGCCGGATTGCCGTGACTTATGGTTATGGCGCGGACACAATTGGCGTTTCCTTTGAAAAAGAAGCAAAGGGAAAAAGGACGGCTACGGCAGGCTGGTATAACACAAAGGCATTTGAGCAAATTGCAGCAGAGGACGGATATTATGCTAAGTCATTCAATGGGGACGGATTCTCAAAGGAGATGAAGGACGAGGTTATCCGCACGATTAAAAATGACTGGGGACAGGCAGATATGGTCATCTACAGTATGGCGGCACCGAGAAGAACAATGCCGGATGGGACGAAAGTATCTAGTGTCCTGAAAACAGTAGGGGAAGAATTTACAAATAAAACGATAGATTTGAGGACGAACGAAATCACTGAAGTGACGGTTCCAGTGGCAAATGATGAGGAAATCAAAGATACCATTAAGGTAATGGGAGGCGAGGACTGGGAAGACTGGATTCGGGCAATGGCGGATGCCGGAGTGCTTGCAGAAGGTGCAACGACCGTCGCGTATTCCTATATCGGCCCGGTTGTGACGCATCCGATATATAAGGACGGCAGTATCGGACAGGCAAAGAAGCATTTGTATGATACGTCGGTGAAGCTGACAAAGGAATTTGCGGATAAGAATCTGAAGGCTTATATTTCTGTAAATAAAGCGCTTGTGACACAGAGCAGTGCGGCGATACCGATTGTTCCACTCTATATTTCACTTGTTTACAAGGTAATGAAAGAGGCGGGACTGCATGAGGGATGTATTGAGCAGATGCAGCGGCTTTTTACAGAGAAACTGCCTAAGAATGAAGTAGATGAAGCGGGACGTTTTCGCTTAGACGACTGGGAATTGAGAGAAGACGTGCAGGAAAAAATTGCTTCCGTGTGGGATAAGGTGACAACAGAAAATATTAAGGAATATGGAGATATCGATGGATACTGGGAAGATTTTTACCAGATGTTTGGCTTCCGCTATGATAATGTAGATTACAGTGCGGATGTTGAGATTTAGGTATTCTGCGATATTGAGTTCGAGTAACAAATAAACTAATAGGGGGTTTTTCATGCGATTTTTGCACACAGCAGATTTACATATAGGAAAACGGTTATTTGATGTAAGTATGGCGGGGCAGCAGCGGGAGATTCTTCACCAGATTGCAGAGATAGCTATAGAAAAGCAGTGTGACGCCGTCCTGATAGCCGGTGACATTTATGATAAACCAGCTCCTTCAGCAGAGGCAATGGGTATCTTTGATACCTTTGTCTCTGAACTTATATTGGGGGGAGTGTCGGTTTACGCCATCAGCGGAAATCATGATTCCGGTGAGAGAATCTGTTATTTATCCGTTCTGCTTGAGGAACGGGGTGTGGTGCTTCAAGGGAAATATGAGGGAAACCTGTTTTGCAAAACGCTGTCAGATGAGTATGGCGAACTGGATTTATATATGCTTCCGTTTATTAAACCGCTTACTGTCAGGGGATATTTCCCAGAGGTGGAAATGGAGACATATGAGGAGGCGCTACGTGCTGCCTTGGCAAGCATTGACAGGGAGGATGGCAGAAGGAAAATACTGATGAGCCACCAGTTCGTAATTGGTTCCTCTACATGTGATTCGGAGGAATTTGCGATTGGCGGACTGGATGGAATTTCGGTGGGTGCTTATGACGGCTTTGATTATGTGGCGTTGGGACATATACACGGACCGCAGAAAGCAGGCAAAGATACGGTGCGTTACAGTGGAACGCCGCTGAAATATTCATTTTCTGAAGTTTCTCATAAAAAATCAGTAACGGTTGTAGATATAAAGGAGAAAGGGCAGGTACACTGCCAGCAGATTTTGTTAAAGCCGCTTCACGACCTGCGAATCGTGAGAGGGACAATGGCAGAGCTGATGGAGATGCCCTATTCGGAGGATTATGTGCAGATTATCCTTACCGATGAGGAGGTAGCGCCGGATGCCCGAATCAGCCTGTCTATGGTATTTCCTAATATGCTTAAATTCAGTGTGGAAAATGCGAAAACGATGCTTGAGTGGGAGGCATCGGATGACATGGGGGCCGAGGATAAGAACCCGTTGCAGATGATGGAGGACTTTTACTGTCAGCAGAATAATAATGTGGAGATGTCAGAGAGACAGCGGAATGTGCTGGTAGAAATGTTAGAGGGGATGAAGGGGGGAGTGTATTAGATGAGACCATTGTATTTGAAAATGTGCGCATTCGGACCATATGGAAAGGAAGAAAAGGTGGATTTTACCGCCCTTGGCGAAAACGGCATTTTTCTTATAACGGGAGATACTGGAGCGGGGAAAACAACGATATTTGATGCGATTTCCTTTGCGCTCTATGGGGAGGCAAGCGGCGGAAAGGAGAGAAGGGAGGGACGAAGCTTCCGCTCGGACTATGCGGGGGCAGAAGAAAAGACTTATGTGGAGTACCAATTTTCACAGAAGGAAAAAACCTATCGCATTATAAGAAATCCTGCATACCTTAGAAAGAGCAAACGGGGAGATAATATGACAGAGGAGAGCGCTTCTGTCTTTTTAGAATGTCTGGATACGGGGGAGCAGTACGATAGGACAGAGGAAGTAAACAGCCGGATTTTAGAGATTATCGGACTTGACCGGACGCAGTTTGCACAGACAGTTATGATTGCGCAGGGAGATTTTCTACGCATCCTGAACGCGAAAAGTACAGACAGAGGAAGAATCTTTCAAAAAATTTTTGACACGACTTTATACTGGCGGATTCAGGAGGAGATAAAACTCCGGGATGTGAGGTATAAGGCGGGATATGAGGAATTATTTGTGGAACTCCGCTCAAATAATGAAAAAGTTCGTCTGTTTGGCGGGACGGCAGACCGGGAGGAAAAAATAAAAGCTTTTTTAAAGGATGAGCACATGGCAGAGCTATTAGAGCAGGAACTCTCGGAATATGTAAAAGAAGGAAAGGCGCTGGCAGGAGAGCAGGGGAAAAAACTGGCGGGATTAGAAAAGGAGTTAGAGGAGCTAATCCGCGAGGAAGAAAAAGGCAGGCAGATAGAAAAACAGATGAACGACCTTCAGAAGGAGAAAACGCACCGGGATAAGCTGCAGCAGCAGGAAGAGGAGATGTCGGCAGAGGAGAAAAAGCTGGAAAGGGCTGTCAGGGCAGCCGACGTGTTTCCAATTGGCGAGGAGTATGAGAAAGTCTGTCAGTCATTGGAGCAGACAAAGGAGTGGCAGAAGGGCATAAAGGATGAGAAACAGAAAGCGGAGGATAAGCAAAGGGAGTGCGAAAAAAGGTATACGGAGTATATCGGGAAAAAGGCTGAGAGGGAGCAGTGGCCGATGCAGGAGGAAAGGCTTCGGGAGGCGTTTTTGCTGCTGGAAGAATATAAAAGGGTGGAGAGAGAATTTCGCAAGAAAGAAGAACATTTGAAAAAGTGCAAAGCGCAGGAAGAAAAAGCAAATGGAACCTATCGACAGATGAGAGATATTTACTTTGCCGGCAGTGCGGGAATTCTTGCGCAGGAACTGACTGATGGGAAACCATGTCCGGTATGCGGCTCAACAGAGCATCCAAAGCCTGCTGTGCTGACACACGATGTTCCGAAAAAGGAGGAGGTAGACAGGGCAGAGGAGGCGCTTCGTCAGGCAGAGAAGGAGCTGCGGGAGGCTGCAGAGCAGGCGGGCAGAAGCAATGAGGCGCGAAGGGAAAAAGAAAAACAGTTGAAAAAGACCGGGGTAGATAAAGACTGTTCCATGGAGGAGCTATCTGATAAAATATGCGAGTTGAAAAAGAAGCGGGAAGAATATGATGATGCGCTAAAAAATATAACAGAGTTTCGGGAGGAGTGTAGTGCAGAGGTCATACGACTTACTACATCGCTGCAGGAGGCAGACAGACAAATCCAGCAGTCAGAGAAGCAGCGGGAGGAACGAAAAAAGGAGTATGAGATGGCGCTGAAAGAAAATGAGTTCTCCTCTGCGGAGGAATACCGTCAGGCACAGCTTTCAAAGGATAAGGAGCAGAAGCTGCGGGCAAAGATAGAAACATATAAAAAAGAGGTGACAGAAACAGAGGGCGCTCTGAAAACACTGATAAATGCGACGAAGAAGCTCTCCTTAATTGATTTGACGGAGAATAAAAAAGCGCAGAAAGAAAAGGAGAAGGAGAAAAAGGAACTCAAAAAGAAACAAGAACAGCTGCAGATTGCGAATGATATCAATGAAAGGTGTTTGTCTTTTATCCGGAAGAAAATAAAAGAAAAAGATGGGCTGGTAGAGGAGTGGACGGTAGTCCGGGATTTGAGCGAAACCTTTAATGGAAGAAAAAAGGGACAGGCAAAAATGAGTCTGGAGGTATATGTACAGAGATACTATTTTAAGCAGGTAATTGCGGCAGCGAATAAGCGCCTTATGCTGATGACAGAAGGAAATTTTGTGTTAAGGTGCAAGGAGGAGGCGAAAAACCGACGCGCTCAGACGGGACTGGATCTGGATGTGCTTGACCGGAACACGGCAAAATGGCGGGACGTCAGTACGCTGTCGGGCGGGGAGTCTTTTATGGCGTCACTGGCGCTGGCGCTGGGGCTGTCAGATGTGGTGCAGGAACACAGTGGAGGCATCCGCTTAGATTCTATGTTTATTGATGAGGGATTTGGCACGCTGGATGAGCAGTCGCTCCGGCAGGCACTAAACCTGTTGGATAAGCTGGCAGACGGCGAGCGGTTAATCGGTATCATTTCTCATGTAGAGGAGCTGAAAAGCCGGATTGATAATAAGCTGATTGTAGAAAAAGGGATTTTCGGCAGTCGAATTGTGGCAAATAATAAATAAGAAAAGAGAAAAATGTTCCAATCATTCTAAATGATGAATATATTAGGATAGGAGTTTATATCGTTAGCCTGACATTGTCAGGCTGCGTTTCGGAATGGAGACGAAAATGAATGGAATAATTTTAGCGTTGATTGGAACATTGTTTACTTTTTCGATAACGGCACTGGGTGCCTGTAATGTCTTTTGGATGAAAAAAGAGGTTACTGGTGATGCCCAGTGTATTTTTCTTGGTTTTGCCGGCGGCGTTATGATTGCGGCGTCAGTCTGGTCTTTACTGATTCCAGCAATCGAGAGGGCAAATGAGAAAGGTCAGATTAGCTGGCTGGTAGTCTCAATTGGCTTTATACTGGGTGTGATTGTTCTGCTGATTGCTGATAAGCTTGTTAAAAAAAGATGGGAAAGGCGGGCAGGCAGAGGACGCCTTTCATTAAAATCCCATACGGAGATGCTGCTTCTCGCTATTACGATTCATAACATTCCGGAGGGGATGGCGGTCGGGCTGGCATTTGCCCTTGCCGCGGGAAATCCCTCAGACAGCAATTTATTATCAGGAGCCATAGCGCTTGCTATCGGCATCGGAATTCAGAATTATCCAGAGGGAACGGCGGTGGCACTTCCCCTGATTGCCGATGGCATGGATAAAAAAAGAGCTTTTCTCATCGGAAGCATGTCGGCGATAGTAGAACCTGTTTTTGGCGTCATGGCAGCTATACTATCTGGAGTGGCGTATTTTTTGATGCCGGTTCTTCTCTCTCTGGCGGCCGGGACGATGATATATGTGGTGGTACAGGAACTGATACCGGAGGCCCATCTGGGGGAGAAGGAGAATATAGGAACACTGGGGTTTGTCGTGGGGTTTCTGATTATGATGATACTGGATGTGGCGTTGGGGTAGCCTGATAATGTTACTCAAAGCAGGGCTACATTTTTTATAAAAATTGCCGATATATTTATATGAAAGCCAGTCAAGGGTTTGCAAAGGCTTTCATAGGGTTAGACCAAAAAGCAAAGGAGGTAGAGCATGAGAATGAACACAAGTGGCATCAACGGTTCCAACTTGTTCGGCACGGATGCCAATTATGAAAAATATAAACAGCTTCAACAGTTCAAGAAGGATTACCGTCAGGGAAAACTTGCTGCTTCGATTTTGAAAAGTGAATCTTCAGAGGAGCAGACAGAGACAGAAAAGTATACGAATGATTTGTATCAGGCATGTCTGAAGCTGAACAGCCGTGGAAAGGAATCTCTGCTCCGCAGTAAGGATGCAGAGACGACGGAAAAGCTGGAAACAGCGGTCAACAATTTTGTGGAGTCCTACAATGCGCTGGTAAAGGCTGGAGTTGGTAAGGACGAGGACGGCGAGACGGTGCTAGACCGGAATATCGCTTATATGATGGAGCAGACAGGCAGATTTGGGGAGCCGCTTGCAAAGGTTGGTATTACAATCGGCGAGGAAACGGGACTTCTGACGTTGGATAAGGAAAAACTGGCGGAAGCAGACTTGGACAGCCTGAGAAAGGTATTTCTTGGAAATTCTTCACTGGCTGGAAGAACACAGCAGTCAATCCTGCAAATTAGCATAGCCAATCATGGCGTCAGCACCGATACGACCGGAACATATGGGAAATCGGGTAAGTATATGACAGGCAACCATGGCTATAGCAGCTATGACAGGAAAAACTAAGAGTAAGAGAAGCAGAAAAACAGGAGATGAAAAAAAGATTTTGAACTCACGTTTTGTGAATTCAAAATCTTTTTATATTACTGCATTTTATTGTTTGTTCAATATATCCATACCGGGCTGGATGAAAGAATAGAAGCAAGGCTTTGGCTCGCAGAATTTATTCCACAGATAAAGGTTTTGCTTGTTGTCAAGGTAAAGCGGATAGTCATCGCAAATTCCGAACACAGTTACATTTGTGATATTGCATGGACCACCGTTATCCTTGTCTTCATCAAGTAAAAGCTGCATAAATTCCTGATAGCGGTCCGCCTGCTTTTTCAAGTTTTCTGCTCCGGCATTTGATGAAGTTTTAAAGGATAGTTCTGTTATTTGAATTTCTAAATTCAATTCGGCATATTTTTGCAGGCAGCATTTAAAACTGCCCGGATTGTCGCTATTTAGTTCAGGATAACTTATGCCTACTGTTGGTTGAAGCCCGATACCGTCAATAATCCCTTTTTGCTTTAGTTCGTTTACCATAGTATAGATATTGTTCATCTTCTCTGTCTGAAATACATTGTAATCATTATAGAAAAGCTTAACTTCCGGACTTGCGTATTTTCTTGCGAAGGTAAAGGCCTTTTCCACGTAATCTTCGCCCATAACAGTATACCAGTAATTGCTGATTGCTGTGTCATGGGTAAAATCGTTATCGGATAAAGTAGAGGCCCTTAATTTCCATCCGCCTTTTGTTACGATATAAGAATTTGCATCGACACAGACACATTCATTGACAACATCCCAACAGTAAACAACGCCCGGATAATTTTCCTGACAGTGAGTAAGTACCTGCCGGATATAGCTTTCCATACGTTTTTCCATCGTAGCTGCGTCTACTAATTTTTTTGAGGTATCATAGTCCTGATAAAAAAACCAGCTTGGTGTCTGGTTGTGCCAGATTAATGTGTGCCCTCGCATAGGGATATTATTTTCCTGACAAAATTGCAAAGCGGGATCACAGGTATCAAATTTGCATACCGGCATACCATCGGCACTTGCCATGGAAGCATCTTGATCCAATAAAAAGACTGGCTTCATCAGATTCGATAAAACCGTACTGTTAAAATGTTTCTTAAGAATATCCGTCATGCCTTTGTGCTGTAATGCCATTGTTGATACCGAATTTCCGTTAATGGCGGCCCCAACTGTAAAATACTTTTTATATATGTCTTTAATAGGCATGGCTTCGTCGCCTTGATAATCTTCATTTGGATTAGGTGTTCTGCCCGGAGTAGCACTAGGCGTCGGTGAACTAGGTGTCGTTGCACTAGGCGTCGCGCTAGTTTCAGGCGGCGTAGGTGAAGATGACTTCACTGGAGTGGGTGAAGGTAATTTGGTTGGGGCTGGCGGAGAAATTTTCTTATTTATTTTTTTGTTTTGCTTTTTAATTCTTACTTTTAATTTCCTCTGATAGGTTTTACCCGACTGGCGGATGCGGATTTTGATTTTGACTGTTCCTATTCTTTTCCCAGTTATTTTTAATTTTTTGCTCTTTTTGCTATAACTTAGCTTGATGAGTTTTTTTGCCTTCTTGGGTACACTCGGTTTAACCTTAGCCTTCTTTGCAAGATTTTTAATTGATATGCGGGCAGACTTTCCTTTTTGGATGGTAATACTGCTTTTACTAAGTTTTGGCACTTTCTTTTTCCCTTTGCTTATAAATGGGTTCATATTCATAAGCAAGGAAAATGATAGTAAAAGTGCAAATAGTTTTTTCATGTGTATTGACATAAAACGGCCTCCTATAATTGGGCAACTACAAAAATATTATAAATCGCGTTAATCGCATCTTTAAAGTCTTCGTTGCGGACACCGATAATAATGTTTAACTCGCTGGAACCCTGATCAATCATTTTTACATTGATATGAGCGTGGGCGAGAGCGGAGAACAGTCTCCCGGCGGTACCGCGCGTACTTCTCATACCGCGCCCCACAACAGCAATGAGTGCAAGGTCTGATTCCATTTCAATCGAATCGGGATGGGCAATTTGGTGGATATCGGCGATAACCTTCTGCTCTTTCTCCTCAAATTCATCCTGATGGACAAAGATAGTCATCGTGTCTATACCGGATGGCATGTGCTCAAATGAAATACCGTTACATTCAAATGCCTGTAGTACCTTTCTGCCAAAACCGATCTCGGAATTCATCATGTCCTTTTCGATATTTACTGCGACAAAGCCCTGCTTGCCGGCAATACCGGTTATAGTATAGGTAGGAATCCGGCAGGTACTCTCCACAATCATGGTGCCGTCGTCCTCCGGCGAGTTGGTGTTTCTTATGTTAATAGGAATACCGACCTGACGGACAGGGAAAATGGCATCCTCGTGTAAGACAGAAGCGCCCATATAGGCTAGCTCGCGGAGCTCTTTATAAGTAATGGTGTGAATCACTTCCGGATGTTTGACAACACGCGGATCTGCCACCAGAAAGCCGGATACATCTGTCCAGTTCTCATACAGGTTGGCATTTACCGCCCTTGCTACAAGGGAGCCAGTCACATCCGAGCCGCCTCTTGAAAAGGTAACGACAGTACCGTTTGCCATAGCACCGTAAAAGCCCGGAACAACAGCGCGCTCACATACATTCAGGCGCTCCGATAAAAGCTTATTTGTCGTCTCATCATCGAAGCTGCCGTCCTTGTGGAAACGAATCACATTTGCCGCATCAATAAATTCGTAGTTCAGGTACTTTGCCATAATTTTTCCGTTCAGATATTCTCCACGTGACGCAGCATACATAGAACCGGCTTTTGCCAGAAAATGTTTTTTAATTGTCTCAAAATCTTCAGTTAGTGAAAAATCCAGTTTCAGTCCACGGATAATTTCATTGTATCTATCTTTAATCTGGTTGAGCTGTTTTGTGAACGCCTGACCGCTTTCAGCAAGCTCATAACAGTGATATAGCATATCCGTTACTTTTGTATCGTCAGAAAACCGTTTGCCGGGAGCAGAAGGGACTACATAACGGCGGGATTCATCCGCACGGATAATGTTTCCTACTTTCATAAACTGCTCGGCACTTGCCAAAGAACTTCCGCCGAATTTTACAACTTTTTTCATGACTCATCTCTCCATTTTTCATTATTTTAGTGTCATACTAGTATAGTAAACCACGTTTTTCCAATCTTTTCAAGGATTTTTTCAATAAAACGTTCATTTTGAAATAATTTTGTGCTATACTACTATTTAGACTGTCCGAGTATTGCCATTTCGTACTGTCGGGCTGGATTGGAGGTCATGGTTCGTATGCTGGAGGGTATTACATTATATTCTATATCATATTACCAAAAAAGTGTATTCAAAGGCAGCTACCGGGGGATGAATTTTCATCTTCAGAAAGCGGGCGATGAAGAAAATCCGGCACTGGAGGCAGTGGCGTGGAAAGGACCGTTTATTTTAGAAAAAACAGAGGAAGAAATATTTACAAAAAGATTTGAGTTTAGTGATGCGGGAATCGAGGCAGCGAGCGAATGGCTGTCTGACCAGCAGAAAATATTAGGAGGTAACTATGACAAAGATTGATATTTTTTCAGGCTTTTTAGGAGCAGGAAAGACTACGTTGATTAAGAAACTGATTCAGGAAGCGTTTCAGGGCGAGAAGCTGGTGCTGATTGAAAATGAGTTTGGAGAGATTGGCATTGATGGTGGATTCTTAAAGGATTCGGGAATTAATATTACGGAAATGAATTCCGGCTGTATCTGCTGTTCCCTTGTCGGTGATTTCGGGACGGCATTGCAGGAGGTATTAGACAAATATTCTCCAGACCGTATTATTATTGAGCCTTCCGGCGTTGGCAAGTTGTCTGACGTGATTAAGGCGGTGTCCGGCGTTATGGAGAAAAATGATGACGTTGCCATGAATGGTTATGTAACGGTGGCAGATGCGACGAAATGTAAAATGTATATGAAGAATTTTGGAGAATTTTACAATAACCAGATAGAAAGTGCAAAGACGATTGTCCTCAGCCGTACCGGAAAGATTTCAGATGAGAAGCTGAATCAATGTCTTACTCTAATTAAGGAAAAAAATGATAAGGCAACAATAATTACGACACCGTGGGAGGAGATTGACGGGAAACAGATCCTCGGTGCGATTGAAGAAAGTAATTCTCTTGAACTAGAGTTGTTAGAGGAGGAAGATGTGTGTCCGGAGTGTGGGCATCACCATGACCACGACCATGAGCACCATCACGAGCACGGACATTGCCATCATGAGCATGACCACGAGCACCATCATGACCATGACGAGGAGTGCGGTTGTGGACATCATCACCACCACGACCATCACCATCATCATGCAGATGATGTGTTTACCTCTCTTGGAATGGAAACAGCTCATAAGTATACGGAAGATGAGCTGACGGAAATTTTGAAAGAGCTGTCAAAGGAAGAAAGCGGCTTGGGAAATATTTTGCGTGCGAAAGGTATCGTCGGAGCAGCAGAGGGAGAATGGCTTCATTTTGACCTTGTTCCGGGCGAATATGAGGTGCGTCGCGGAAGCGCCGATTACACAGGACGAATTTGTGTTATCGGTGCAGAGTTAAAAGAAAATGAGATTAAGGAATTATTTCATATTGAATAAATGAGGTGAGATTCATGTTTGGGAATCGGGATATCCCGGTATATCTTTTTACGGGTTTCTTGGAAAGTGGAAAAACGACCTGTATTAAGGAGATACTGGAAGAAGGAAACTTTGAGGACGGACTGAAAACTCTCTTTCTGATTACAGAGGAGGGGGAAAAGGAGATTGATGAAAATCTCTTACAATATAATAAGGTAATTCCGGTTGTCGTTGAAGATGAGGAGGATTTGACGGAGGAGGAATGTAATGCCCTTGTCAAAGAATATAAGCCGGCGCGTATTATGATGGAAGTAAATGGTATGTGGAATATGGCGAAGCTTATCAATGAAACGATACCGGAAAACTGGATTATCGTACAGACCTTCACGACAGTAAATGCGGAGACCTTTGAAATGTATATCAACAATATGAAATCCCTGTTAATGGAGCATTTTAAACAATCGGATTTAGTAATTTTCAACCGCTGCACGCAGGAGATGGACAAGGCATCCATGCGCCGCAATGTAAAGGCAATCAACCGCCGGGCACAGGTGCTGTTTGAGTCAGAGGACGGCTCAGTGGAGAGTAATATTGAGGAAGAACTTCCTTTTGATGTTACAAAAAGTGAGATTGTGCTGGAGGATGATGATTTTGGTCTGTGGTATCTGGATGTCAGTGAACATCCGGAAAAATACGAGGGAAAGACAATTCTTTTCAAGGGGCAGGTATACCGGAACCGGACATTTCCACCGGATGCCTTTGTTCCAGCCAGAGCAGCCATGACTTGCTGTGCTGACGATATCGCAAAAATCGGGTTTATCTGTCATTATAATGAGGCGGAAAAGCTGAATATAGACGACTGGGTAATGGTATCAGTTAAGGTAAAGCCGGAATTTTCTAAGAAAAACCAGAGTCTGTATCCGGTTCTCTGGGCGGATAAGGTCGAGGCGGCGGAGCCGCCGGAGGAAGAAGTAGTATACTTTAGTTAGAAATAAGTCACGAAAGAAAAAGTATTTTAGTGATAAAGCTGTAGCGGAAGGGGTGTTGGGAAGCGAAAACCCTTTAAAGCAGAGATAAATAAAGGGCTTTTTGACAACACAATTTTTCTATGATATAGTTAGTAACGACAAAATTAAGAGATATAGGAGGATTGTGTGATGGCTAAAATTCAGATGAAAACCCCGCTAGTTGAGATGGATGGGGACGAGATGACACGCATTTTATGGCAGATGATAAAGGACGAGTTATTGCTGCCGTATATTGATTTAAAAACAGAATATTATGACCTTGGTCTTGAGTACCGAAACGAGACGAATGACAAAGTAACGATAGATTCTGCCGAGGCGACGAAGAAATACGGGGTTGCGGTGAAATGTGCAACGATTACGCCGAATGCAGCACGAATGACAGAGTACGATTTGAAGGAGATGTGGAAGTCTCCAAATGGAACGATTCGTGCGGCGTTAGATGGTACGGTATTCCGTGCACCGATTCTGATTAAGGGAATTGTACCGTATGTGAAGAATTGGACGAAGCCGATTACTATTGCCCGTCATGCCTATGGTGACGTTTACAAAAATACAGAAATCAAAGTGCCGGGAAAAGGAAAGGCTGAGCTTGTATTTACCGCCGAGGATGGAACAGAAACGAGAGAGCTGATACATGATTTTGACGGCGCCGGCATTATTCAGGGAATACATAATACTAAGGCGTCAATCTCCAGCTTTGCCAGAGCCTGCTTTGGCTATGCGATTGATACGAAGCAGGATTTGTGGTTCGCAACAAAGGATACGATATCGAAAAAATATGACCATACCTTTAAAGATGTATTTCAGGAAATTTACGATGCAGAATATAAAGATAAATTTGAAAAACTGGGCATTGAATATTTCTACACCCTGATTGATGACGCTGTGGCAAGGGTAATCCGCTCGGAGGGCGGTTTTATCTGGGCATGCAAAAACTATGATGGTGACGTAATGTCCGATATGGTAGCTACCGCTTACGGTGATTTGTCCATGATGACTTCCGTTCTTGTATCTCCGAGCGGTGCATACGAATATGAGGCAGCTCATGGAACGGTACAGCGTCACTATTATAAACATCTCAAGGGAGAGGAGACTTCGACGAACTCGATTGCCACAATTTTTGCATGGACGGGGGCGCTCCGCAAGAGAGGCGAGCTGGATCATCTGCCGGAGCTTGTAGCATTTGCAGATAAGCTGGAAAGAGCCTGTGTGAAAACAGTAGAGGATGGGAAAATGACAAAGAGCCTGTCGCTTATTTCCACCTGCGAAAACCCGGTTATTTTGAATAGCCTTGATTTCATCAAAGCGATTCGTGATACGTTTGATACATTGAGTTATTGACATTGTCAGACTAATTAAAATAATAAACTGCCCGCGGGAAAGAAACCACGGGCAGTTGTCATTTAATACTATTGGGCAACGCTTCTTAATTGGCAAACCGGAACCACCTAAAGTCAAATTTGCTTCCCGGCATAAAGATAAAGTTTACCTTTCCACTGCCCTTGAAGCCGTCTATCGGGAAAGTCAGTTCCTGATAATCATCGCTGTATGGGAATTCGATGATTTGGTTGACTTCTGTACCGTCCTCACAGTAGAAGCGGACATGAATGGTATTTAGCTCAATTGGGGAGTGACCGCAGATGGTGATTTCATGACAGCCTTTCTCTCCAAAGTGCATATTTTCATATTCTAATGTTACATTATTTCCGATGCCGGTAATGGCATCTTTTTCATAAGTAAACATATCTCCGGTTATGCGGTTGTTTTCTAATGCTTCCAGTTTTCCGTATGCTTTCTCTGTTTCTGTAAAGTAAAAGCCCTGCAGTGACATTTTAATCGTCGGATATACGACAATCGAGATGGTCTGTATTCCCTTGATTCGCTCCGGCAGCGTGTACACATTTTCCTGATAGTGGTTGTACCAGCTCTTTGCCTCGTAGCTATCCTTCACAAGGCAGGTGCCGCCGTTCTCGGAGTCGCCAAGCCAGATTTCAATCGGCAGTTTATCTTCAAATGAGAAAATAGGGATGTGGATTTCGTCTGCTCCGTATTCTCCAAAATCTATATTTTCAAATAAGAAGCGGGTTCTCTCGGTAGCGGTAATATAAACACCTCCCTGAAAACTCAGTTTTGCCTCGCTTGTACATCCGGCATTGTTAATGCCATTGACCATTTTGTAAGGATTCAAAGTTGCCTCGCCAAGACCGGTCACTTTAAATTCCAGCTCGGATATAATTTCAGATAATTCCTCCTGACCATTTTTGCATGTGCAGCAGAGACGGAATTCCCCATCACCGGCTGCTTTTATCACGGCAGTGTGCCCATTGGCCTCAATTTTTACACTATTGCTTTCCACTCCGTCTAAGGTCATTGCCTTGAAGAATATATCCTGATAGGTTGCATTAGACGGAAAAATGGTGGCGGTGACGGTGGCTTCCATATGGTTTTCATCCAGATGGGAGGTGCCATGGTTTATCAGCTCTATTTTCCGCACCGGAATCTCATCGTCTTTCGAGGAATCCGAAGGGGTGTTCTCCATGAAGCAGGAAATACCCGGGCGTACCGGCGCTTTTTTCGCAGGAATCGTAAGGGAAGCAGGTGTCAGTGACTTTGAGGTAACGTCTATCTGTATCTCTCCCTCTGTATCCTTTGCGGCAATAATGGCGAGCAGACGTCCGCTGAACAGCTTCCGGCTTGTTCCCTTGAATTGCTCAAAGTCGGTACTGTCACCGTTATCCAGTCCAATCAGGCGTCCTGCTCCGGTTACTTTTACACTGACACGGCTTCTGCTGTTGGCGACAAAGATGCCGTCCTTATCCAGTGTATTGATTTCGACAAACAAAAGGTCTTCGCCGTCGGCAAGGATGCTCTCTTTATCCGGCTTCAATGAAATGGATACGGCATCGCCGAAAGAAGACTGGATATCCGTAGCGATTACGGTGCCATTCTCATCATAAGCGACGGCTTTTAATTCGCCCTTCTGATAAGGGAGCTGCCAGTTTCCCTCTAATTCCATTCCGTGTGCATGGTCAATTGTCTGTGCTCCCATGGAAGTGCCGTTCAGGAACAGCTCGACCTTTGGAGCATTGGAGTAAATCCGTACATCAATCAACTGCCCCTCATTAAAATCCCAGTATGGGAGAAGATGAACCATCGGGCGCGTCTTATAGTCCGTCCATTCTGCCTGATAGTGGTAGAAGGTATCCTTTGGGAAGCCTGCTGTATCAATCTGCCCAAAGAAGGAGTTTTTTGTAAAATAAGGCGTCGGCTCTCCGAGGTAATCCCAGCCGGACCATATATACTGGCCGAAGCAGTAGTCGCGGTCACGGTGTACCGTAATTACATGGTCGGTATTCTTTGCTCCCCAGTTGGTCGTGCAGTTGCCGAGGGAAGAGCATTGCCCGTCGTCATAGGTCAGAAGGCGGTTGCTCAGCGGAAAATGGTAAATGCCGCGGCTCTGTAAGGTAGAGGAGGTTTCACTCCCGAATATACACCAGTCCGGATAGGTTTTGTGGTGTTCATCATACAGATGGTCCATATAATTATAGCCGGCAATGTCAACGGCGTCCGCACAATTTTGCGCGCCTTCCCATTCCATAAGGTTAGAGCCGATGCCGATCACGGCATTGCCGCGGTAATCCAGTTCTTTCACGGCGTCGCGGAGCATTTTTGTAATTTCAAGTCCGCGCGGCTGATGTGTGTCCTGAATTTCATTTCCGATGCCCCACACGAGCAGGCATGCGTGATTGCGGTCCTGACGTACCCAGCTTGTCAAATCCCTTTCCCACCATTCATTGAAATAGTTCCCATAGTCATAATCCGTTTTGCATTTCTCCCACATATCAAAGCTCTCACTGTAGAGGAGGAGTCCCATTTCATCACACAAATCCATCAGTTCCACGGCAGGCATATTGTGGGCGCTGCGGACAGAGTTGACGCCCATTTCCTTTAAAAGCTCCAATTGTCTGCGGAGCGCGGTTTTATTCATGGCAGCTCCCAGTGCACCGAGTGTATGGTGTTCGCAGGAGCCATTGATTTTTACATTCCGGTCATTCAGAAAGAAGCCTTTCTCTGAATCAAAATGGATTGTGCGAAAACCGAAATTCTGACATTCCGTATCTGTGACAGAACCTTCTTTCAGCAGTTCTGACTCGATGCGGTAGAGGTCTGGCGAAACAATATCCCACACATCAGGGGATTGGAAGGTCATTTCCTGCTTGTCGATGGTCAGTCCCTTCTCCGCCATTACCTTATTTTCATAGGAAGAAACTCTGCACCCGTTTTTATCGTAAAATGTATGGCGAAGAGAAACCTCCTGCGGTTTCCCGGAGTCATTCTGAATTTCAAAGTCGGCATACAATATCCATTCGTCCCCATTCTTTTCTGTAGAGAGATAGGAACCATCAGTCGTAAAGTGCACGTCGGGACGGCGCACCAGCCATACATTGCGGTAAATACCGGAGCCCGGATACCAGCGGCTGTTTGGAAGCTGATAGACATTCTTCACCCAGATTGTATTTTCGCCCGGTTTTACCAAATCCGTGAGGTCAATCTCAAATTGGGAATAGCCGTATTTCCACTCATATATTTTTTCTCCATTCAGGTAAATGGTATTATCCATATATACCCCTTCAAAAAGGATGGAAAGACGGTCGGAGCCAAGGCCTTCCACAGTAAAAGTTTTTTTGTAGCAGCTCACTGCCTGCTCGTATAGATTTTCACTGTCATATATCATCCAGTCGTGTGGAATATCTACCGCCTGCCAGTCCTTCTCCTGATAGAAATCATCTATTTTCGTGTCTAACGGTTTTTTGCAAAAAAACCAGTTGTCGTTAAAAAGCTGCTTCATGATAGTACCCCCTTTCAAATATAGTAACCTAAGAATAACAAAAATCCTTGAAAGTGTAAATGTTTTTCTTTATACTTATATTTGTAGTATACAATATTGAAAGAGGGATATTTATGCAGATATGCAAAATCAGGCCGGATGGACTGAGAGAGGCTCTGGATTTGGTGTGGGAGGTTTTTGAAAGGTATGAGGCGCCGGAATATGAAGAAATGGGTATTAAGACTTTTCGCCATTTTATCACTTATAGCAATATGGTGGAAAAAGTCAATCAGGGTGAAATGAATTTTTGGGGCTGCTATCTGAATAACTATCTGGTGGGAGTAATTGCACTGAGGACCGGACAGCATATCAGCCTCTTGTTTGTCAGGGAAAAGTTTCACAGACTGGGAATTGCGAAAAGGCTGGTCTGGGTTGCGGTTGACTATGTGAAGCTGCAGAATCCGGATATTCGGGCGGTAACTGTAAATTCGTCTCCGTATGCAGTAGAGGTGTACAAAAAGCTTGGGTTTGTTCCGCTGGGAGCGGAGCAGAAGGCGGACGGTATCCGTTTTACATCTATGCGGCTGGACTTCTAGCGGAAAGCTGTGTGCAGAAGAAAGGAGAAAGCGATGAAAAAGAAAAAATGGATTATTAACATTGCTATGTTAGTCTGCGTCCTTGTATTTGCAGGCTGCGGTATTTATCTGCTCAAATACTATATGGATACAAAACAGACGAAAAATGAACTGGCAGAGCTTACCGAACTGAAAAATGAGAGTGCAGAGGAAGCAGACGACGGTGAGAACGTCCAGACTGCCACAGGGAAAAGCGTAATGAAAAAATATAAAAAATTGTATAAAAAGAATTCGGATTTGATTGGCTGGATTACTGTAAAAGGAACTGAGATTGATTATCCGGTTATGCAGACGCCGAAAGATTCGGAGTTCTATTTACATAAAAATTATAAAAAGGAAGAAGATGTAAACGGACTGCCATTTTTAGATGCAAAATGCGACACGGAGGATAAGGAGAGCAATCTCATGGTTTACGGGCATCATATGAAAAGTGGTATGATGTTTGCCCATCTGGTGGATTACGATTCGCAGGATTTTTATAAAAAGCATAAAACCGTTATCTTTGATACACTCTATGAGGAGCGGGAGTATGAAGTGGTGGCAGCTTTTTATTCTCAGGTTTATAAGGAAGATGAGAAGGTTTTTAAATATTATAATTATCCGGGACATATATCAAAAAAGCAGTTTAATACATATGTAAAAAATATTAAAAAGCTATCCCGGTATGATACGGGAATCACTCCAGAGTATGGGGAACAGCTTCTCACGATGGTAACTTGTGCTTATCAGACAGAAGATGGAAGATTCGTCGTAGTTGCCCGTCGAAAAAGGAGATAACGATGGAAGAATGGAAATTGAAACAGCTTAGAAGACGGGTGGCGTTTGGGGAAAAGAAATATTTATATAGTGAGAACTTTCCCCTTATCAGTGTAGATGATAATTTTTGTAATATGCTGGGATTTAGCAGGACAGAGCTTTTTCTTCACTGCCGAAATAAAGTAAAGGAACTGATTTATCCGCCCGATTATCCGGAGGTATCGAGAAATATTGTGACGCAGATTGACAGCATGGGAGAATATACATGCCGTTACCGGATGCGCCGCAAGGATGGTACGCTTATCTGGGTATGGGAGAGCGGGGTAAGAAAACGGGATGAGGAGGGCAGGGAGGTTATCTATAATATCGTTGTGGATATCAGTAATGAGGAAAATTTCCGCAAGGATCGGGATACGATGTATGACAACATTCCGGGCGGTGTTATGACGCTTCTCATTAGTGAAAGCAATTTTTATATTGTAGAGGCAAACCGCCAGTGCTTTGATATGTTTGATACGCCGGAGGAAGAATATCTGGGAAGCTCCGGTATGTACACATTTCCAGAGGATTTACCGAATCTGCGCAGTTATATTGTCCGGATGGCGGCAAACAGAGAGCCAATTGATTATGAATTTCGGATTCATAGAGGTGAGGAAAAGGAAACGCGCTGGTTTCGTATACTGGGACGTTATTATGAAGAGGAGGAAGATGGCTGCGAGTACTTGTGTATTCTAGTAGATATTTCGGAGGAAAAGAAGGCAGAGTTTCAGTTAAAGAGGGAGAAGGAGAGATACCGGATTGCCGTTGGATTGACGGCAAACTCGCTTTTTGAATATAACATGGAATCGCGGAAGGTACGGGTTTATGGAGGACTTCGTGACAGCGATTACATACCTTGTATCGAAGATGGGTTCTGTGGTACGTGGAAAGAAGTATTCCGGCAAAATCGATTTTTATATCCGGAGGATTTTCGAAAGTTTGAGAAGTTTTTTCGACAGGGGGAGAGGTTAGAAGAAGAAGTCCGTCTTTTAGCAAGAAACCGGCAAACCGGAGAAAAATCATACCAATGGTATAATTTTGAGGCGACGAAGGTATGGGAAAACAATAAAATCTCACGAATTATCGGGAGTGTAAAGCATCTGGGGGAGAAGGAAGGAGTGGAATTCAGACGCCGGGAACTAATGGATATCTTCATTATGCAGGCCAGCAAGATGTTTGAAATTATACTCCGTATTCACGCCGAAACAGGAAAAGTGATGGGATTTTTTTCCGAGCAGGAGTCCTTTCAGGAACTTTATCCAAAAGGTACCTTAAGGACGTATATACAGGAAACAGCAGAACAGTATGTTCATGAGGATGACAGGGAGCGCTTTATCCGTTCCCTACAGCTGACACATATGAAAGAAATACTGAGGTTTGGGGATACAGAGGAGGTTTTGTTTTTCCGTGTTCGGAGTCATTCTTCTAATGTATACCGCCATAAATGTTTCCGTTACAGTTATTTTGGAAATGATACCAACATTATTATTGTCACTATGCAGGACATGCACCATTTGAGGGAGGAACAGATCAAGGAAGAAAAGGCAAATCGTAAGATTTTAGCGGAAGCCCTATATGAGGCACAGAGCACGACAGAAATGCGCAGAAATTTTTCAAGCATGATTGCAAGAGAAATTCGCTCTCCGCTGGAATTTATCCAGACGGAGCTTCAAAAACAGGAGGGAATATCAGAGAACAGGGAGGAACTACAGCGGGCTGCCTCACATATGATGGATATTTTAGAACATATGGCAGAATATGAAAGGTTGGAACGGGGGCAGATACATTTTCAAAATAAGTCATTTTCTATGGAGGATGTGCTTGAGAAGCTCATGGGAAAATGGAAAAAAAGAGCGAAAAAATGCGGGATGCGGATAGTGAGCAGCATGAATCTGCGGGAAAAGAAGTATTATGGTGATGTAATTCATATTAGCCAGATTGTTGATAATATAATAGGAAACTGCCTCAAATCTTCCCGAAAGGGAGGAGAGATTTATGTATGGGGGACAGATGAGGAGGGAGGGGAAGGAATTAACCGGTTTACAATGACATTTGAAGATAGAGGAATACCGCTGGAGGAGAATTTCTTTGGCAGGGTATATCCGCTGGACTTGGAAACAGACCGTGTGGTATGGGATTTGGCAACAGAGAAACTGGGAACGACCTATTCGCTTATTATTGCGCGTAAGCTGGCAGAGGCAATGGGAGGAAGGCTGCGTTTATGTCAGGGAGAGGGGACATTAAATCTGATTGAGCTTAATATTCCCCTTCAGAGTGTGAAAGGGGCAACTGGTGAGGCGGCGATAACATTATCGGAGAAAGATGAGGCGGCAGAGGTAGACTTGGGCAAGTATTCCCTGCTTTTAGTGAAGGAAGGGGAGCAGGAGAATAACCTGTTTGCTCCACTGCTTAAATTAAATGGCGCAGGCGTCAATATAGCGTACAGTGTAAAAGAGGGCGTTGAACTGTGGGGCAGTTATCCGGCCGGTGCATTTGATGCTGTGCTTGTCGAGGCAGGGGTAAGTGATATGGATTATTTAGAGTTTGCAGAAATGCTCCGGATGCAGAAAAAAGCTGGCTCCGGGGAAATACCAATTATTGTTTTTGCCGACAATCCCAATCCGGAAACGGTCAAAGCAGGAATGGAAATGGGGATCAATGCCACTCTGAATGATGCGATGAATATGAAACGGTTAAAGCAGGTGCTGGATGCACTTTGTATGAAATAGGAGATTATAGTATGGCAATCAATTTGAATGGAAAGAAAACATCATTAAAGGAAGATGCGTCGATCTACGAAAAACGCCCGGAGCATAGCTCAGAAAAAGAGAAGCTAAAAAATATGAATGGCAGACAGAAGCGTTCCTATTTTGCTACCTACTATCTGCCGCCGATTTTGGTTGTGTTGGCAGTGGTGGCTGTTATCGGGTACATTGTATGGACAGATTTTATCAATAAAAGTAATATTTATTTTCGGTGTGCGGTTCTCAATGAGTCGTTGACGGATTCTTCCCTTACCGAATTCAGCGATAGCTTTACGAAAAGCATCGGTATGGATGAGGAGAAAAATAAAGCTTCCTTTTATGTATATTATACGCGTTCCGACCTTGCCTCTGAAATTGGTGCCAATGCGGCAAGAGATCAATCAGAAATTACAAGCCGTATCGTGGCAAGCAATTTGGGAGGAATGATTGCAGATGAAAAGGATGGGCTTAGTTATTATGATAGCGGGTTTTTCTTAAAGCTGAATGATTTTCTGTCAGCCGAGGAGTACAAAAAGCTGGAGAAGTATTTGTATATTCCGGTAAATGAGAAGAATAAAGAACATGCCGCTTACGGAGTCTATCTGGATAAGAGCCCTGTTTACCACGCTCTTTTCAAAGACCAGAAAGCAAGGATAGAACGACCTATCTTTTCAATTATTACAAACGCAGATGAGGAAAGCAAAGCATATGCGAAAAAGCTTATATACTACTACTTCCCGGATATTTTCGATACAAAATAGATACTATGAACCGGAGGAATTGGTATGTTAAATGGAAGAAAGACAATAGGAGTTCTTATTTTTGATATGACCAGCTCATATCAGGAAAACATTTGTTATGCTCTGAATAAGTATGGTAGGCAGAATGGCTATAATGTGCTTGTTTTTTCTGCCTGTACGATTTATGGCAGGGATTCAAGCAATGCAAGGGGGGAATACAATATCATTCACCTTGTTCCCTACGAGGATTTAGATGGGCTTATTGTATGCGACGATACGTTCTATAATGATAACATTGTCGGGGACGTCTGGGGACTTATCAAGAAGCGGGTTTCCTGTCCGGTGGTAAGCCTTCGCAGGAAAGTGGAGGGTTATTATAATGTTCTTGTGGATGACAATCTTTCAATATCGGGCATAGTACGACATTTTTATGAGGTTCATCATTATGAGCGGATTGCATTTATGTCGGGACCGTTACACCACCCGGATGCCATTCGCCGTCTGGAAGATTATAAGCGGACGATGGCGGAACTCGGCTTGTCCTACCCGGAGGAGTATATTTTTGAAGGAGATTTCTGGACGGAAAAGGGAAAAGAGGCGGCAGACTATTTCTCCTCTCTTACCAATCCACCTCGGGCAATTGTCTGCGCAAATGATTATATGGCGCTTTCCCTCAGTCGGGAGTTGGTTTTTTTAGGCTATATGATACCGGATGATTTTGCTATTTCAGGTTTTGATGATATTCAGGAGGCAGGCGCCAACCTGCCGCCGCTTACCACCTGTGCGGTGTCAGTAGATGAACTGGGGAAGCGGACAATAGATATGTTCCGCCGTTTATTTGGGGGAGAAAAGATAGAACCATGTGAATATGTACCGGCTAACCCAATCATTCGCAATTCATGTGGCTGTTTAACTTCTGATATAAACTCCGTTATTATTTTGCGCATGCAAAAAACGGACCAGTACAATAAGCTTTTGTCAAAAAGCATACACAATACTTTTACCTCGATTGAATTAGAAAATTTGCAGAATGTTGAAGATATCGGCGACTATCTTCAATTGGAAAAAAATCCGGACCAGACATTAGATTTTTATCTCTGCCTTGGTGACGACGGAGAAGGGAAGCATCCGAAAGTACGGATAAAAGCGCCCGGTTTTGCTGAATATTCCAAATCAGTCTATAGTTTGAAGAGTCTGGAAAAAATTGAGACTTCCCGTTTTTCTACAAGGGAGTTATTGCCACCGGAGGCAGTCCGGGATGAACCAATGTGTATCTTCTTTTTTACTATACATTATTTGGAATATAATTTTGGCTATGTGGCGGCTACACAGAGAACGCATGGGAATTCCGATCCCATTTTCCATAGCTGGCTGTCAAATATCGGGAGTAAATTAGAGAATGTACGGATGCGGCATGAGAGTGAACAACTGCTGGAAAAATTGAATACTCTGTATATACAGGATACTTTGACAAAGCTGTATAACCGGAGGGGGTTTGAACAGTTGTCGGAGGAAGCATTTTGTGAGCTGGATGAAAATCACAATAAGGCGATGGTTCTCAGTGTAGATATGGATAATTTGAAAACAGTAAATGATACATATGGGCATGCCCATGGCGATATTGCACTGAAAGCAATTGCAGCTGCTTTGCAGAACGCTTCGAGAGGAGGGGAAATCTGTGCCCGCGTGGGCGGCGATGAGTTTTCTGTCTACGGCTCGGGATATGATGAAAAAATGGCGGAGCAGTTTCTTGATTCCTTTTATGGATATCTGGATACCTTCAATAAAGACAGTAAGCTGGAATATCAGGTAACCGCCAGCTCAGGATATTCGATTGCTCGCTATGAAGAAAACCAGACACTGGAATATTATATCCGGCTGAGTGATGACCGCCTTTATAAGGATAAAAAGCAGCGTAAAAAGAAGTATGGTGACTTAAGTTTGAGACATGAAGAAAAAGAATACCAATAAAACTATATAAAAATTTATTATTTATCTTTTAAGCTTTGTATGTTTTTCACAAAAAAAGAAATAGGTATTGACTTTTCAATCAATAAATCCTATAATTGCACTCATAAACGACGAAGGCGTCAAGAACAATGTTCTTGGCGTCTTTTTTCACGTTCGGCATGAGCCGTGCACCCACACGGAGTGTGACGAATGGCACGGCGAAAGAGGTTTGCAGAGCGTGATGTCAAAAAAATGGAGGTGCTTTTTATGGATTTGAGTATTTGGTATTTGCTTGGTGCGGTGCTTGTATTTTTCATGCAGGCAGGTTTCGCAATGGTAGAGACAGGGTTCACCAGAGCAAAAAACGCAGGAAACATTATTATGAAAAATCTAATGGATTTTTGCATCGGTACAGGTGTATTTATTCTGTTAGGTTTTGGCATTATGAATTCAGAGAATTATTTCTTTGGATTTATCGGGAGACCGGAGTATCAGATGTTTACAGATTTTGCGAATTTTGACTGGACAACGTTCTTCTTTCAGTTAGTATTTTGCGCAACCTGTGCTACCATCGTGTCCGGAGCCATGGCAGAGCGTACAAAGTTCAGTATGTACTGTGTGTACTCCGCCATTATTAGTGCGGTAGTATATCCGATAGAGGCCGGATGGTCGTGGAACAGCCAGGGCTGGCTGGCGCAGCTAGGGTTTGTTGATTTTGCCGGCTCTGCCGTAATACATATGGTTGGTGGTATTACTGCTTTGGTTGGTGCGGCAATTCTTGGACCGCGTATCGGCAAATTCCACAAAAATGGCAAGCCGCGTGCGATTCCGGGACATAATATTACAATCGGTGCGCTGGGATGTTTTATCTTATGGTTTGCATGGTATGGATTCAACGGTGCGGCAGCAGGGGATTCTGCTTCTCTGGCGGCGATTCTTGGAACGACAACGTTAGCGCCGGCATTTGCAACTATGACGGTCATGATTGTAACATGGGTAAAATATGGTAAGCCGGATGTCTCTATGTGTCTGAATGGCTCTCTGGCCGGGCTTGTGGCAATTACTGCCGGATGTGCGAACGTAGATGGACTGGGTGCGATTATTATTGGAATCTGTTCCGGTATTATCGTTGTATTTGCCGTATGGTTTGTTGATAATGTATTAAAGGTAGACGATCCGGTCGGTGCAGTTGCCGTACATGGCTGCAATGGTCTGTTTGGTACAATTGCCGTTGGACTTTTTGCTACCGGTACTCCGCAGGAGGCGTTTAACATTTCTTCTGCCGCGGCAGCAGGGGAGACGCTGGAGCCAGTCCGTGGTCTGTTTTACGGAGGCGGTTTTAAACTGCTGGGAATTCAGTGCTTAGGCGTTCTGGCAATTGGACTTTATGCCGCTGTTGTTATGGGTATCGTATTTTTTGCGATAAATAAGATTTGGGGACTGCGTGTATCTGCCGAGGAGGAGATTGAAGGTCTGGATTCGACCGAGCATGGTCTGCCGAGTGCATATGCGGACTTTATGCCAGCGGGAAATATGTTCTATACTTCTGGCGGTCCACTGCCGGGAACTTCTCAGGTAACAGGCTCTGTACCAGTGGAAAAGGCAGTTCCGGTTACGCCGGTTCCTTCGGTCACAAGACCAAAGAAGGAGACGGCAGAAGGAGAGACGAAGTTTACAAAGATTTCTATTATTGCAAGACAGAGCAAGTTCGAGGAACTCAAAGAAGCGTTATCGGCTATTGGTGTAAACGGTATTACTGTCACACAGGTACTCGGATGCGGCGCACAGAAAGGTACAGCAGAATACTACCGTGGTGTTCCGGTAGATTTTACCTTGCTGCCTAAGACGAAGGTAGAAGTCGTTGTCAGTGCTGTTCCGGTTGAGAAGGTAGTCGATGCGGTAAAAGAGGTACTGTATACAGGACATATCGGAGACGGTAAGATTTTCGTATATGATGTGGAAGATGTCATTAAGGTCAGAACGGGAGAAACCGGATTTGATGCGTTGCAGGATGATAACTAGATTTGAGATATAATTAGCCGGACGGTACCAAGTCGAACTCATTTCGACACAGGGTAATTGTTCAATCCTTTGCAGTTAGGCGGCGGATATCCTACCGTTTCTTGCCGGGATATCACTCCCAGCGAAAAATAAGTTGTTTCCCTTGTTTGCAAAAATATTCCGCCGCTTTTCGCAAAACTCGCTGTCTGCATTGTCGCTTTTCCTGCCTTTTGGCAGCGTTGCCGCCCGCCGGTCCTTATGCACCACCTCAGTTACCGATTACTGCGGGCAGCACCAAAGGTGCACATACATGAAAGAAGGATGAAAAAACAAATTGATTTGTTTTTTCATCCTTCTTTCATGTATGGATGCTTCGCATCTGCCCGCAGTGTAATGTAATTGACTCTGGTGGTGCATTTGT
>DEUM01000031.1:27614-66954 GCA_002362575.1 Lachnoclostridium sp. UBA3262
GGTGCATTTGTACCGCTGCGTGGCGGCTCTAGTGAGAACGCACTGCCAAAAGGCAAGAAGCCATAGGATACTCGCCGCCTTAACAGCATAAGGATAAGCGATTATCATGGGTTCGACTTGATGTCGTTAGGCTAAACAGAGAAAAAGCTTTTTATAGTAGAATCGTGCGTAGAAAAACTTGCAGTTTTTGTATTTCTCATGTATCATATAGACATACTAGGAAAAAGAGAGCTTTATTGGAAAGTACCAATGCTCTCGGAACGGAGGCTGTTATGAAAATATCGACAAAGGGAAGGTATGCTCTGCGCATGATGCTGGATTTGGCTCTGAATGATACAGAAAAACCGGTTCGAATCAAAGAAATTGCCAGCCGGCAGAATATTTCTGATAAATATCTGGAGCAGATTATTTCAGTTTTGAATAAGGCGCGGTATGTCCGAAGTATTCGTGGCCCGCAGGGAGGATATCTGCTTACGAAAAAACCGGAGGAGTATACAGTGGGAATGATTCTTCGGCTGACCGAAGGGAGCATGGCGCCGGTAGACTGTATCGATGACGAGATTACTGCCTGTCCCCGTATGGAGGACTGCGCGACAGTTATCGTCTGGAAGAAATTAAACGAAGCCATAAACGGAGTGATTGACAATATCACGCTGGCAGATTTGGTGGACTGGCAGGTGGCAAAAAACGGGGAGTATTCAATTTGAAATATAGAAATTCAAAAAAATATATATTTCCTATTGACAAACTATGGAAAATACTGTATGATAGCGTTTGTAAACATAAATCATACTAAACAAGTAGGAAAACTATGAAAGGAGTTTTTATGAGTAAGAAAACATATAAGGAAAGGAATTTACATTTTGAAACATTGCAATTGCATGTCGGACAGGAGCAGGCGGATTCGGTAACAGATGCCAGGGCGGTTCCAATTTATCAGACCTCCTCGTATGTGTTCCACAATAGTGAACATGCGGCGGCGCGTTTTGGACTGACGGACGCCGGAAATATTTACGGAAGGCTGACAAACCCGACGCAGGACGTTTTTGAACAGAGAATTGCAGCACTTGAGGGTGGTGTTGCCGCTCTGGCTGTTGCCTCTGGCGCGGCGGCGATTTCTTATACGATTCAGAATCTGGCGCAGGCGGGCGACCACATTGTGGCGGCAAAAAATATTTATGGAGGAACATATAATCTGTTGGCGCATACACTGCCACAGTACGGAATTGAAACCACTTTTGTAAATCCATTTGATTACGGGGAAGTGAAGGCAGCGATAAAGGATAATACAAAGGCAGTATTCATTGAGACGCTTGGCAATCCAAACTCGGATGTAGTGGATATCGAAGCACTGGCAGATATTGCCCACGAAAACAGGATTCCACTTGTCATTGACAATACCTTTGCGACTCCTTATCTGGTGCGTCCGATTGAATACGGGGCGGATATAGTCGTTCACTCGGCAACGAAATTTATCGGCGGACACGGCACGACAATTGGTGGCGTCATCGTGGATAGTGGGAAATTTGACTGGGAGGCTTCTGGTAAATTTGCCAGCCTGACAGAGCCAAATCCAAGCTATCATGGAATCAGCTTTACAAAGGCAGTCGGAGCGGCGGCGTTTGTCACGAAGATTCGTGCTATTTTGTTACGTGACACCGGAGCAACGTTATCGCCGTTTCATGCTTTCTTTTTCCTTCAGGGACTGGAAACTCTGTCACTCCGTGTAGAGCGCCATGTCGAAAATGCGCTGAAGGTAGTGGAATACTTGAACAGTCACCCGCAGGTGGAAAAGGTGAACCATCCTGCCGTAACAGAGGATTCGGAGCAGAAGAAGCTCTATAAAAAGTATTTTCCGAATGGCGGCGGCTCTATTTTTACTTTTGAAATAAAGGGAGATGCGGAGAAGGCAAAAGAGTTTATTGATAATCTGGAACTGTTCTCTCTGCTGGCAAATGTGGCGGATGTGAAATCGCTTGTGATTCACCCGGCGTCAACGACGCACTCTCAGTTGAGCGAGGAGGAGCTGTTGGAGCAGGGAATCAAACCGAATACGATTCGTCTGTCTATTGGAACAGAAAATGTCGAGGATATCATAGAGGATTTGGCGGAAGCATTTAAGGCGGTAGAATGAGTAAATAGAAAGAAAGGAAGTGTCATAGATGGCAGTTTACAAAAAAGCGACGGAATTGGTAGGGAATACCCCTCTTTTAGAGTTGAGTAATTATGAAAAGGAAAATAAATTGCAGGCAACGCTTCTTGCCAAGCTGGAATATTTTAATCCGGCGGGAAGCGTAAAAGACCGTATCGCCAAGGAAATCATTGAAGATGCCTTGGAGAGTGGAAAATTGAATCAGGACTCGGTTATTATTGAGCCTACCAGTGGAAATACCGGAATTGGTCTGGCTTCGATTGCCGCTTCCCTTGGCATCCGGATTATCATTACGATGCCGGAGACGATGAGCGTGGAGCGTAGAAATCTCATGAAAGCCCATGGGGCGGAGCTGGTTCTGACGGATGGGGCAAAGGGTATGAAGGGAGCCATTGCCAAGGCGGAGGAACTGGCAGAGAGCACACCGAACAGCTTTATACCGGGGCAGTTTGTGAATCCATTGAATCCGCGGGCCCATCTGCGTTCGACTGGGCCGGAAATATGGGAGGATACAGAAGGAAAGGTCGACATTTTTGTTGCCGGCGTTGGAACCGGTGGTACGGTATCGGGCGTCGGAGAGTTTTTGAAATCGAAAAATCCGGATGTAAAGATTGTGGCTGTTGAGCCGGCGTCCTCGCCGGTACTGTCTAAGGGAGAGGCAGGGGCGCATAAGATTCAGGGGATTGGAGCCGGATTTGTACCGGATACGCTGAATATGAAAATATATGATGAAATCATTGCCGTGGAGAACGAAGATGCGTTTGCAACCGGACGGGAGATAGCAAGAAGGGAAGGAATTCTGGTGGGAATTTCCTCAGGAGCTGCAGTGTGGGCGGCCACGGAACTGGCAAAAAGACCGGAAAATAAAGGAAAGACAATTGTCGCGCTTCTCCCAGATACGGGAGACCGTTATCTGTCCACGCCGATGTTTTCTTAGACCTTCCGGCTCAGCCTGTACTCACTGGGAGACATGCCAACGTGTTTACGAAATACTTTGGCAAAATAGTTACTATCTGAGAAACCGCACTTGCCGGCAATTTCTTTCATGCTGAGAGTGCTATTCAGTAATAGAGTAATGGCACATTCCAGACGCAGATGATTCAGATAAGCAAGCGGAGAGATGCCATATCGGGAATGGAACTGTCGGGAAAAATGCGGCAGGGAGATGTGGAGTCTGTCACATAATTCAGAAAGGGAAAATGGGGAGGCATAGTGCTGATTCAGCCATTGCCTGCCCTTTTCTATTGTGGAGACGATAGGTTTCCCATGCAGCTCCGTCTCACGAAGCAAAAACGTCAGAAATTGGTACAAAAAGCAGGAGGCCTCATACTTTTCATAATGCCTTCCACTCTGGAGTGCCGTGTATTCCTGCCGGAATACATTCAAAAAGGAAGGGGAGTCATGAAAGTGAAGGCAGCTGCCGGATTTTTCCTGAATGGCAGATACAATCTGTTGAGCGAGATAGCCGTCAAAGTGCAGGTAGAAAAAACGCCAGCCATGATCTGGCGCAGAGTCAATATAATATCTGCTTTCATCGGGAAAGGAAACGAGAAAGGCAGAGCCAGCTTCCATTTTCTCTTTATTGCCACCTATCTCAAAATATCCGCTGCCTTCGAGTGTATACTGGAACAGAAAGCCCTCGTAATTACTGCGGGATGCGTTGTCAAAAAAGTAATTTTCGTTCTGTCGGTGTTCCACTCCCAAGTCGTACAAAATCAGAGGGGCAGGAGTCAGCCCATCATCGTTTAAAAATCCATATGAACCAAATTTATCGAATATCAAAAATTTACCCTCCTATAACAAAAGAATACTCTAAACATTATATCATATAGACGTTATAATAAAAATAGAAATTTTGAAACAGGAAAATATCGACTAAACAGGGTGTTTTTTAATACTCTTAGATTGGAGGGATTCACAGTGAAAAAGAAAGGAACGAATCAGAGGCCGCCTATGGGGTGGAACAGCTACGACTACTATGACACAACGGTAAATGAGGAACAAATACGGGCAAATGCGGACTACATGGCAGAGCATTTGCTTGAGTACGGCTGGGAGTACATTGTGGTAGATATTGCATGGTATTCTTATGATGCTGGTAAGCAGAGGGATAAGCACCAGTATGTACCATTCTGCCAGATGGAAATGGATGACTATTCCAGACTCCTTCCGTGTCCGGAGCGTTTCCCGTCTTCTGCAGGAGGGAAAGGCTTTCAGCCGCTGGCGGATTATGTTCACAGTAAGGGGTTGAAATTTGGAATCCATATTATGAGAGGAATTCCGAGGCTCGCAGCACATAATCATCTGAAAATATTAGGAACGGATAAAACGGCAAACGAAATTGCAAGTCCGTATTCTACCTGTTCGTGGAACCCCGATATGTACGGCGTCGTGCCGGGCGAGGAAGGAGCGCAGGAATACTATGATTCCCTTCTGGCGCTGTATGCAGAGTGGGGAGTGGACTTTATAAAATGTGATGATATCTGCCGTATGGATGCGGCTTCCTCAAAGGAAGAAATCCGTATGCTGCACAAGGCAATCGAGAAGTGCGGCAGGGATATTGTTCTTAGTTTATCGCCGGGTCCTGCGATTGTGGAGGAAGCAGAGTTTTATCATGACAATGCAACGATGTGGAGAATTACAGATGATTTTTGGGATAACTGGAATTCTCTCCGCGATATGTTTGACCGTTGCCGGAACTGGCAGGAGCATGTGAGGGATGGCGGCTATCCGGATTGTGATATGCTGCCGCTTGGCTGGATAGGCAGGGGATTTGATGATGAGAGGCAGACGAATTTCACGAAAGAGGAGCAGAGGACAATGATGACGCTCTGGTGTATATTCCGTTCCCCGCTTATGCTTGGCGCAGAAATGACAAAGCTGGATGATGAGACATTGGCATTGTTGACAAATCCGGAGGTGCTCCGGCTGTTATCTGTGTCGGAAAAGGCGAGGGAGAGCTATCGTGATGAGAACACAATCGTGTGGCAGGCAGGAGACAGCGAGGGGGAAGCAGAGTATCTCGCAGTGTTTAATATCTCTGAAAAAGTAAATTCTGTTCCAGTCTCTAAATTTGCTGAAACAAAGGGAACGCAGGTGAAAGATTTGTGGGAAAATAAGCTGGTGGATGTTTCCAAAAAATGTGATATTCCGGCGCATGGGTGCGTTCTCTATAAGATAAGTTAGTTTCGCCCTGCCTTTCTAGCTCTTAATCACCGTTTCAGGGGGGATGGCTTAATACATGTGAAAAATCTAGGATTGTGACTTTCGGAGACGATTACAATGATATTGATATGTTGAGATTATGCGGTATGGGAGTGGCTGTTGAAAATGCACTATTGATTTTCATTCCATATAATGGTATTCTTTATGTTGTCAGTAATGAATACCATTTATTTGTAAGGAGGAATTGCAATGAGCAAAGTAACGATTTCCGATACGATTCGCTATATCGGTGTAGATGACAAGACAATTGATTTATTTGAGAGCCAGTACATTGTTCCGAATGGCGTTTCTTATAATTCATATTTAATTTTAGATGATAAGGTTGCTGTGATGGATACGGTGGATGCCAGAAAGACTGAGGAGTGGATGGCAAATCTGGAGAGAGAGCTGGCAGGAAGAACGCCGGATTATCTGATAATCTCTCATTTAGAGCCGGACCACAGTGGAAGTATTCAGAAGGCAGTGGACAAGTATCCGGAGATGAAACTGGTAAGTAATGCAAAAGTATTTGCGATGATACCGCAGTTTTTTGATTGTGATTTGGAAGATAAGAAAGTAGTAGTGGCAGAAGGAGATACGCTGGAGCTGGGAAGCCATACCTTACAGTTTTATATGGCGCCTATGGTACATTGGCCGGAGGTTATGGTAGAATATGAGACAAGTGAAAAGGTTCTTTTCTCCGCAGATGCCTTTGGAAAATTCGGTGCGCTGGATACGGACGAGGACTGGGCGTGCGAGGCGAGAAGATACTATTTTAATATTGTCGGAAAATATGGTGCGCAGGCGTCTGCCCTATTGAAGAAGGCATCGGGACTTGATATACAGACGATTTGTCCTCTGCATGGCCCAATTCTTAGTGAAAACTTGGAATATTATATCGGCAAGTATGTGACTTGGAGCAGCTATGAGTCGGAGGATGACGGTGTGCTGGTGGCATATGCGTCTATTCATGGAAATACGGCAAAAGCGGCAAAGAAGCTTGGGGAAATATTAGAGAAAAAGGGTGCCAAAAAAGTTGTTGTCAGTGATCTGGCAAGAGAGGATATGGCAGAGGTAATTGAAGATGCGTTCCGCTATGATAAGATTGTGGTGGCATGTGCCACTTACGACGGCGCTCTGTTCCCATGCATGGAGGACTTTTTGTACCATTTGAGCATTAAAAATTATCAGAAGAAAAAGGTAGCCCTTATGGAAAATGGAAGCTGGGCGCCTATGGCAAATAAGAAAATGAGAGCATATTTCGAGGGTATGAAAAATATTACGATTTGTGAGAATATGGTATCTATTAAGTCAGCCATGAAGGAGAATAACGTTTCGGAAATGGAAGCATTAGCCGATGAACTGCTGGGTTAGTCTGATATCGTCAGGCTAAGTGATAAAAAAAGAAATTTTTTGAAAGATAAAAGAGGAGTTATATCAAATAAGATATGACTCCTCTTAAAAGATTATTCGGACTCGGGTTGTGCCATGCCGGATACGATTTGTATACCGTTGACTTCAACTAAATCATTGATTTCGATTACGAGACAGGGAACGCCGTCAATCACTCTGGTTTCCACAAGGTCGGTGCGCTCCGGATTTACCTGTACTGTCACATCCGGTGTGCGGACTTCAAATTTCCGGGTGTTGGAAATATTGTCTGCCATCAGTTCTTCCTTTTCCCCGACTGTCTCGTCAAAGCGGGTTTCAAATCGTTCAATTTTTTCTTCATCTACACCGCTTTTTTCCAAGAGTCTGCCCATATCGTTCCGGTCAAGAGCGAGCGGCTCGGGATTTTCTTTGTTTTCCTCTACCATCTGGTTTAGATTCTCGTGGATATTTTTGATTAACTCGTAATCGCAGTCCAGTCCAAGTGACTCCTCTACAATGGCGTTAAAGGTTTCCTTCTGGCTCTTTGCCGGTAACGGCATCTGACAGCCGAGCAGGTTTTCGGTAATGGCAAGGTCAAGCTCGTCGGAGTTTTTCGAATAATAAAGCAGGCTGTGTATATCCATGTTCCGGTCATTGAATGATGGGAATAAAAAGCCAAGTTCCGGCGGCTGTACAAGCCAGTCCCGGATTCGGTCCTGAATATGGTTTGTCTCAGCATTATAGCACAGTCCCGGTTTTGTCAGTTTGACCGGGCAGATGCTGCAGAGTATATAATCGTATACATACTCGGAGGCGTCAAAGTTTTCGACGCCATCGGAGGTGATTTTGGGGATGTCGTAGGCGTCATGAACAAGAATGATAAAATAATTCTCCGGATAATTGTAATTCTCAATGACCTTATCATAAAACTGTCCGAGAAGTTCTTCATCCTGTAATTTGCTTTGTACGAGCTGCATTAAAAATTTTTGTGCGCCGTCTTCTCTTGTTTCCTGTTCTGTAGGAAATTCCATATTCAGTAACGTTCTTCCAATCGAGCCGGAGAGGGTTTTGCGAAAAATATCTATGTATTTGAACATCTCTTCCTCAGGAAGGCTAAGAAAGGCTTCCTTTAGCTCAAGGCGTTTATTTTTTTCAGCGTCGACATAGCAGCCGCAAAGTCTGGTAACACTGCATTTTGTTTTTGTAAACCGTTTTTTTATTTCTGATATTTCTTTTTTGTTCATAGTATCCTCCCTCTGTCATTATTGCTATTCCTATTTTAACACAACTTTCTGATTTTACAATAGCCATGCACTTATGGACAAAAAAGCACATAGAATAGAGTAATGTCTATCCTTCTGAGGTGTACCATGCAGTCATTTCCACAACCATTAAGTATAGAGGAAGAAAATGAATATCTCAAAAGATGGGAGCAGGGTGACAGGGAAGCAAGGAATATTTTAATTGAAAGAAATCTGCGGCTGGTTGCTTATCTTGTGAAAAAGTACAGCAACACAGACCACAGTGCAGACGATTTGATTTCAATTGGGACAATCGGGCTGATTAAGGCGGTAGATACATATTCCCATGGGAAAGGGGTGCGGCTGGCTACCTATGCCTCCCGGTGTATTGAAAATGAATTGCTGATGACATTCCGAAGTGATAAAAAACAGTCCAAGGAGGTTTTTCTCTATGAGCCGATAGGAGGGGATGACGGAGAGGGAAATTCGCTCAGTTTTTTAGATATTCTTGAGACGGTAGATGAGGATATACCGGAGAGAATGGAGAAAGAGGAGAATATATCAAAATTATATGGTTTTATCGAGGAAAGCCTGACAGAGAGAGAAAAGTTGATTATCCGGCTTCGGTACGGGATAGCGCAGTGGCCTTATATTTCGGAACAGCCGGAGGTTACGCAGCGGGAAATCGCGAAACAGCTTGGAATCAGCCGGAGTTATGTGAGCAGGATTGAGAAAAAGGCTTTGCTGAAGCTCCGTAAGGCTTATGAAAGGAAGGAAAATAATGGCAGATCAAAAGATTGAGAACCTTCTCGAATTGTCGTTAGATACGCCGGAGGGGACAAGAGAAAAAAGTGAAAATCTTTCTGCCGGTTACAATCCGGCAGAAAACCAGTGGGAGATTGTAATACGATACGATGGCGACTTACAGGAATTCACAGAGGGGATTGCCAGTGTCACGCCGCTTTTTGGCGGATATGCTGTTCTGGTAGTGACAGAGGAGCAGCTGATTGCTCTGTCATCAGAGCCCAGAGTGGAATATATAGAAAAGCCGAAAGCGCTGTCCTTTGCTGTCTATGGAGGAAAACTGGCTTCCTGTATTCCGCCAGTGCAAAGAGCACCCTATAATTTGTCAGGAAAGGGAGTTATCGTTGCGGTAATTGATTCGGGCATTGACATATATCATCCGGATTTCAGGAATGAGGATGGGACGACAAGGCTGTTAGGAGTGTGGGACCAGACTGTGACAACCGGCAGCCCTCCAGAGGGTTATCCGTTTGGCACGTATTTTTCTGCGGAGGATATCAATGCCATATTATCGGCGGAGGAAAAATCGCCGATTGTAGATTTGAGCGGTCATGGAACCCATGTTACAGGCATCGCTGCAGGAAACGGACGAGCCAGCAGAGGAGAAAACAGGGGAGTAGCCTATGAGTCAGACATTCTCTTTGTAAAACTCAGAGGAAGAAGCCGGAATGGTTTTCCACAGACAACAGAGCTTATGATGGGTGTAGACTTTTGTGTGCGCAAGGCAATTGAGCTTGCCCTGCCGTTAGCGCTCAATTTAAGTTATGGAAACAGCTACGGCGCACATGATGGAACATCCCTGCTTGAAACTTATCTGGATAATGCCGCCGGTCTGGGGAAAACGACAATCTGCATAGGGAGTGGCAACGAGGGAAACAAAAAGAGGCATATGTCGGGAAGGACCGAAATAGGACGGGATTATACAATAGAGTTTATCGTTGCTCCGGGGGAATATAATCTGAGCATACAGATATGGAAAAATTATGTAGATGATTTCCAGATATCATTACAGTCCCCTTCGGGCAGTTCGGTTGTTTATACAGAGGAAACAAGCGGCACGCATCAGAATGTTTTGGATGGTACGGAAATTCTCTGGTATTTTGGCGAACCTTCTCCATATAGCGTGAGTCAGGAGATTTATATAGAGATGCTGCCGGAGGGAGTGTACTCAAATGTACGGAGCGGCATTTGGAAAATTTTACTTCGCCCCAAAAAAATAGTGGATGGGACATTTAACTTATGGATGCCATCTGGCAGCAGTATCAGTGATGAGACTGGTTTTCTAGTACCGGAGACGAATAATACGCTGACAATTCCCTCGACGGCGTCAAAATCGATTACTGTCGGGGCCTATGACAGCAATACGGAGAGTTTTGCCGCCTTTTCCGGTCAGGGTGCTATGTGCTGTCAGTTTTTATCAAAGCCGGATATTGCTGCGCCAGGGGTAAATATTATTTCCTGCGCTCCGGGAGGAGGCTATACATCAAAGACAGGAACATCTATGGCGTGCCCATTTGTGACAGGGAGTGCGGCACTGCTTATGCAGTATGGCATTGTGAATGGGCAGGATCCGTTTTTATTTGGGCAGAAAGTGAAAGCATATCTGGAGCGGGGAGCAAGACCTTTGGTCGCGTATGGGAAGTACCCGAACCCGGATATAGGATGGGGAACACTGTGCCTGAGAGATAGTATGCCACAGTAACGGAGTTGGATGACAGAATGGGCAATCGCTTAATCTTTTATGCTTTCAGTGCGGTAGGATACCCATCGCACCACAGCAAAAGATTAAGCGATTGCCCTGATGATACGCAGGAGTTATTGGCAACTAATAATAATTAGTATATACTAACCAATGAGAGGGATTTTTTTGCGCATACTACTATTACAGTTACATGATAATCCGCGGAAAAGATACCGGAAAGCACAGAAAGGAAAAGAACATTTTGAGTCGAGAGGTTATGGAGATAGTACAAAGGATGGATTCACGTAAAATTGGGAATCAGTTGGTGTTGCAATGTGCACCGCTGATTGTCGGATTAAAGATGTCAAATCTTTTTATCATTCAGAATGAACATATTTCAAAGATGTACAGGCTTTTGAAGGAAAGCCGGATTTCATACTATGTATTTCTTGTGACAGAGAAGATGTCAACCCTGTTTCTTTATGACAGGGAAAAGCTGGAGAATTTTTTGTCTAAAAAGCAGACAAGGTTATTTTTTCAGGAGGAAGGTTATCTGGATTTTGATTTACAGAAGGTGTTGTTCCGGTTCCGGTGTCAATATCGGTTATATTGGTCTGGAAAGCGTGATTTTCCACATGAATTAGGATTACTGCTAGGCTATCCGATAGAGGATGTGAATGGATTCATACTAAATAAAGGTAAAAAATCTCTGTACACAGGATATTGGAAAGTGTATGATGATGTGCAGGGAAAAAAGGAACTGTTCCGTATGTATGAGCTGGCGAAGGAGACTCTGATACAATTGGTATTTAATGGGATAAGTATTGCGGAGATTATAGATACCTATAATGGCGCGACGCTTTGACCGGGAGATAGCAGGGAGGAAACCGGACAACCTGAGAAACGGAGGAAGGAATGTTTTTAGAGATTAAAGATTTGAAAAAGAGCTTTGGTACAGATACGAATCGGGCAACGGTATTACAGGGGATTGGTTTCTCTGTGGAAAAAGGAGAAATTTGTGTGATGCTCGGTCCGTCCGGCTCAGGTAAGTCAACCCTGTTAAACATTATTGGGGGAATTGACAGTGCGGACGAGGGTTATGTATCCATCCGCGGAGAAAAGATGGGAGAGATGAAGGAAAAGGCGCTGACAGAATACCGGCGGAATCATCTTGGCTATGTATTTCAAATGTACAACCTGATTTTGAATCTGAATGTGAAAGAAAATATTGAGGTGGGGGCATATCTGAGTAAGAACCCTCTGGAAATTAACGAACTTTTACATACATTAGGGCTGTACGAACACAGGCATAAACTGCCGAACCAGCTGTCGGGCGGGCAACAGTATGATTGTCGCTTATAATGAAAGCTTTGATAAATATAAAATAGAGGACGGTCATTTTCTGCTGGAGGAAAAGGCGAGTGAGAGTGTATGTGAGGAGCTGGAGGAGGAAGGACTTTCGATCACGGAAGATTTTTACATAGAGGAAAAGAGCGGCAGGGACATGACGGCAGCCCCGGATAATACACTGCGGATTTTTGTTAATCGGAAGTCTGTCAATAAGGTCTGCCGGATGGAGGGGAGGCTGCCAGAACAGGAAAATGAAATTGCTACGATTCAGCATGTACCATTGGAGATGGCTCTTAAAAACATGGAGTAATAATTCACAAATGAGTTAAAATCACTTGCAACTTTTCAAATTTCTGTTATACTCAAATTCGAGAATAAAATGACTTAATGTGCCATCGAGGCTAGGCAGAAGGAGCAGAAAAGTGAAAGAATTTATTCATGAATTTGACGGTGTTAGTGACATTGTCTATGTATCCAGCATGGTAGATGATACGGTTTTATTTTTAAACAAGGTGGGACTTCAGGATTTTGGTTATGATAGAGAAGAACAGGTAATAGGCAGGAAATGTTATGATGTGTTTCATGGGAAGGAAGAACCATGTTCTTTTTGCATTGGGGGTAAACTTCAGTGTAGAAAGTATGAGGAATGGGAGTGTGACAATGTTATTACAGGAAGGAAGTATTATATAAAGGAAAAACTGATTGATTGGGATGGCGAACCGGCCAGGATTTGTATAGCCAGACCGAAAAGGGAAGGCTATGAAAAGTCAGAGGGTGAGGAAATTGTAATGGAATGTATCCGTATGCTTCATTCCTCGGTTGAGACAGATGTGGCAATTCAGAATGCTCTGATGATTCTTGGGCGGTCATTGAGAAGTGAAAGAACATATATTTTCCAGATTCGTGGACAGCATATGGATAATACCTATGAGTGGTGTGAGGAAGGTGTTACACAGGAGATAGAGTCCCTGCAGAATCTTCCGTTATCGACGATTGACAGATGGCTTCCCTACTTTTCACGCAATGATTGTGTGATTATTGAGGACATAGAGATGATTAAGGAGGAGGCAGAGGAAGAATATGCAATATTAAAGAGACAGGATATCCGGAAGCTGATTACCGTTCCTTTGCTGGAACGAGGGAGATTAGTGGGGTATTTTGGTGTGGATAATCCGCATGCAAGAAATTTTGGCGAGATATCAAACATGATGAAAATGCTTGCCTATTTTTTGCAGTCCCTTCTTCAGCGGAAAAAGAGGGAGGATTATCTGGAAAAGCTGGGATTTACGGACGGACTGACCGGCGCCCTGAACCGAAATGCGTTTGTGCGGGATACGACGCAGGATACAAGCAAAGAGGTTTTGAGCGCGGGCGGTTTTTACATTGATATCAATGGTTTGAAAAAAATGAACGATACCTACGGCCATGAAGCCGGAGATAACCTGATTCGTAAGGTATATCAGATTGTCAGTGCCATAGCGGAGGAGTTCCCAGTCTACCGTCTTGGTGGAGATGAGTTTGCGGTATTGTGCCTGAACATATCGAAAAAGGATTTGGAAGAAATGAATCAGAAGCTGTGGAAGGAGTTGGACGGCAGAAATGGATGCAGCGCCGCCGTTGGCTGTAGTTTTCTGGATAATCCGGATGATTTGGGAGTTTTGCTGGATGAGGCAGATAAGAGGATGTACCGAAATAAGCAGCAGTATTACAAGAGTAGGTCAGACAGCTAGCACAAAGGTAGACTAGGATTTCTTTATCAATTTAATCTTCTGGGAAAAGAAGTTTTTCCAGATAGCCGGGTGGAACAGGATAAGCAGTGGGAATAATTCCAGCCTGCCAGCCAGCATGTCAAAGATAAGCACCCATTTTGAGAAAATGGATAAAATACCAAAGTTGCTTGCCGGACCGACCAGACCAAGTCCCGGTCCGATATTATTGATGGTAGCTGCAACTGCCGTGAAGCTGGTCGTAAGGTCTTTTCCCTCAAAAGACACAGCAAACACAGAAAGTGAGAATAGTATAATATAAGTTATGAAATAAACGTTGATTGCCCGTACTACCTCGTGTTCTACGGGCTTTTTTTCAAAATTTATTTTCTTTATACTCTTTGGATGTATGTATGAGTTCAGCTCTTTGATTACCGTTTTTGCCATGATGATAATACGCGACACCTTAATACCACCTCCGGTACTTCCGGCACAGGCGCCGATAAACATCAGGATGACAAGGACACACTGTGCAGCCTGTGACCACATGGTGAAGTCCACAGTGGAAAATCCGGTTGTTGTGATAATGGAAGCAACCTGAAATGATGATTTTGTCAAGGCATCGAATATACCGGAAGATGTGTGCAGAATACTGCAGCAGATGATTCCGGTAGAAACGAGTATGATGAGAAAATAATATTTTACCTCCTCCACGCAAAAAGCCTTTTTAAACTTTCGGTGTAAAAGCAGATAGAAGGCGTTAAAGTTGACGCCAAACAAAATCATAAAAATTGTAATAACCCATTGTAAGTAAGGGGAATAGCTTGCAATACTGTCATTTTTGATACCAAAACCACCGGTTCCGGCAGTACCGAAACTCGTTGTGACAGCTTCAAATAGCGGCATTTTCCCAGCCAGAAGAAGAAAAATCTCCAGTAAAGTCAAGGCAAGATAGATTAAGTACAGGATTCTGGCAGTATATTTTACCTTTGGAACCAGCTTGCCAACGGAAGGTCCCGGGCTCTCTGCACGCATGAGGTTGATATGGGAGCCTCCGCTGAGCGGAATAATGGCAAGGAGGAATACAAGGACTCCCATGCCGCCAATCCAGTGAGTAAAGCTTCGCCAGAATAAGGTACACTGGGACAGCGCTTCCACGTCACTCAGTACACTGGCGCCGGTTGTCGTAAAACCGGAAACAGTTTCAAATAATGCATCTGTAAAGCAGGGGATTTCTCCAGTAAAAATAAACGGCAGGCAGCCGAACAGACTTAGAAGAATCCAGCTAAGTGCAGTGGCAATACAGCCTTCCTTCAGGTAGAAGACATGGTTATTTGGTTTTTTTATCGTCATTAGCAGCCCGAATAATCCAGATATAGCGGCAACTGCCAGATAGCACAGTCCTTCCTGTTCCCCGTAGATCAATGCGACCAGACAGGGAAGGAGCATAAATATGCCTTCCAGCTTTAAAATATGTCCCAAAATATAACGAATAATTGAACTGTTCATTTCTTCTTTTCACTCTTTCTATCTTAATATATCCTGGATATCATTAAACCCTGAGTGTGTTGTTACTACCATAACAGTATCGCCGACCTCTATGCTGTCCTGTCCGCTTGGAATCAGGATAGAGCCATTTCGGTTAATACAGGAAATGAGCAGGTCTTTTTTCAGTGAAAGGTCTTTGAGAGGAATCCCGGTTACATCAGATGGCTCATCAATGCGGAATTCGATTGCCTCCGCACGGTAGTCAAACATATGATAAAGGGTTTCAATGTTGCTGTTCATAGAATCTTTTTTGGCCCGGACGTAGGCGATGATTGCCTCTGCAGTAATATAGCGGGGGTAAATCACACTGCCCAAATCAAGACTGCTGATAACATCGTTAAAAGTGCTCCGGTTAATTTTTGTAATTACTTTTGCATCCGATACCTGTCTTGCGTACAGGGTAAGCATAATATTTTCCTCATCAATGCCTGTCAGCGGTACAAAAGATTCTACCTGATCGATGCCTTCTTCTTTTAGCAGGTCTTTATCTGTGCCATTTCCATTTATAATAATTGCTTTGGGAAGAAGCATGCTCAGTTCCTCACAGCGCTTCCGGTTTTTCTCAATTATTTTGACGGCTATACCCATGTGTAAGAGCTGATTTGCCAGATAATAGGTCGCTTTTCCGCCGCCGATAATCATTGTATCTTTTACCTGTTTCGTCTTAAATCCTATCTTTTCAAGGAAAGAACGGATTACTTTCCGCGGCGCAACAAAAGATATGATATCACCTTTTGCCATCCGGAAATCACCATCTGGAATATAAACCTCGCCATTTCGTTCAATGGCACATATCAGAATTTCGGTTGTAATATTTCCGCCTAAGTGGGCAATTGTCATACCATCTAAAATATTGGAGTCCGGAATTTTAAATTTAATCAGTTCAGCTTGTCCGTGTGCAAAGGAGTTGACTTTCAGTGCAGTCGGAAGAAACAGGATACGTGAGGTTTCTCTTGCCGCCTCAAGTTCTGGATTGATAATCATGGTAAGCCCAAGTTTCTCTCTCAGATAAGCGGCCTCCTTGCTATAGTCGGGAGTGCGGACTCTGGCTATGGCGGCACAGTCACCAACTTGCTTGGCGACAGTACAGCAGAGCAGATTTAACTCGTCTGAGTCCGTTACTGCAATAATAAGGTCGGCGTTGTCAATGCCGGCTTCCATCTGGACACTATAGCTGGCTCCGTTTCCGACCAGTCCCATCACGTCATATAGATTTGCGGCTTTCTGGATTTTTCCGGCGTCGCTGTCGATGATGGTAATGTCGTGCCCTTCTTTACTGAGCTGCTCAATTAAGGTAGTGCCGACTTTTCCGCAGCCCACAATAATGATATTCAACCCCTGCTTGATTGGACTTTTTGTTTTGCTCATTTTCTTCTCCATTCCGAAGCGCTTTGCACTTATGATATATACTATAACATTTTATTTAAAAAAAATCATTAGAAAGATGTAAAAAAAGGAAAAAATAAAATAACTTGTTTTTGACAAAAATCTAAGCTATAATTTTGATGTAAGCAAGGCGTGAAAGAGTAGTATATACTTGTGAACAAAATATTATGGAGGTGCCTTATGAAACGATTAGGAACATTTTTAGCATTATTTATGTGTGCGGTACTATTATTTCCGGCAGCAGCGACGGCCAAAAAGATATCTGGTCCGGCAGCAGCAAAGAAGCTGGCGAAACAAAAGGTAAAGTCAGCCGTTGTCACAGAGGTGGATGTTGATTATGAAAATGGCGGCCTATTATATGAAGTTACGTTAATTAAGGGAAGCCGGGAATATAATTTGAAATACCGTGCCTCTGACGGAAAGCTCATGGAATACGAATGGGAGACTGAGGGAATTATTAAGCAGTACCAGAGCAGGAAAAACCTGTCAAAAGCGAAGATTAAGAAGAAAGCCAAAAAGCAGGTGAAGAAGGCAAAAATCAACAGCGTCCGTTTAAAATATGATGATGGGCTTGCTGAGTATAAGGTCAAGATGAAAAAAGGAAGTAAAAAGTACAGCCTGACGTATCATGCAAAGACAGGAAAGCTTCTGGATTACGAATGGGAGATTGTGAAAAAATCTTCTTCCTCAAAGTATATCGGAGTTCCAAAGGCAAAGTCCATTGCGAATAAAAAGGTGCCGGGGGCTCAGGTTGTCAAAGTGGAATATGATAAAGATGACGGCATACCGGTGTATGAGGTAGAAATGATTAAGGGAAACATGGAGTATGAGTTAAAGATTCATGCCAAGACAGGAAAGATTCTGGAGTATGAGCAGGATATGCTGGATTAGTGTTTCGTAAGAATATGCGTGAGATTTAAAAAGCAGGGAAGTCATAAATGTTTTGGCTTCCTTGCTTTTTTCATAGTTCTGTTATATAATTGTCATAGGTTTATAATGTAAATCAGAAAAAGAGCATGAGAATGAAAGTTTTGAATTTAGGGAGGTAACACATGAAGAAAAGTATAGGGTTAATTTTTTTGTCGGCGCTGGTGATGATGAGTTTGTGCAGCTGTGGGAATGATGCGGGTTCCTATGGCAGCCAGACAGCCAGTGGGAGCGCCGCCACGGGCGGTAGTGCAGGGAAAAATGAGGCAGCGGAGAAAACAGTGGTTGAAAACATCAACTGTGCTCTAAAATCACCGTACCGCAACTCCAGTAATTATTATGAAGATGCAAAAAATGGATGCAGACAGAGGAAGCTGGATGGAACATTTGTCCGGAACATTTCTTTTGGAAAGAAAGGTGCGCCGTCTTTGGTTTTTGTGACAGAGAATGAAATTTTTTATGTAAAACGTATTCCAAGCGACAATGGAGGGAGAGGTGAAGAAGAATTGTGGTCTATGCCGATTGAAAAGACAGAGAAAGGAGACCGCCCGGCAGAGAAGGACGCCAAATATATATTAAAAGATGAAATAGTCGGCTGGGCATATTTTTATGCTAATGAGGATTATGTTGTATACATTATGCCATATGATTTTAAAGTGTTTGACAGAAAAGCTGGGAAATATCTTAAACTGCAGGGAGAACCATTGGATAAGAAATGTCCGCCTAATAATGTTGAATACATAGCGGACTGCGTATGCGGCGACCATGTTTTCTTTCAGTGTAAACATGATGGTCTATACATGTACACACTGGGAGAGGATAAGATTATTCCTATTGACAGGAGGACACACGGCTCTTATTCTGCTGTTTCTGATGATAAGAGGAATCAGATTATTTATGAGAGATGCGACCGATGTGAGGAGTTTGACAAAAATGAGGAGGGACATCAGGTTTCATGGTATTTATATGATTGTGGGACAGGAGAGAAGAAGAAGCTGGTCACGGAGGATGTGATACAAACGGTCTGCCAGAAGAATGGTTTAAAAGATTTGGGGATTTGTGGAGTTATGTTTATAGATGAGGATATGCTCTACTCTATTTGCGATGGGTATGGATTTTCTTTTGACCTCAGCAGCAGAGACAGAGAACCGCATTACGAGAAAAAGTTTAGTGACTGGCTGAAAAAGTCAAAGTACAACGATTATGATGTAAGAGAGATTGAAAATGGGAAATGCTACTTTGAAGAATATGACGAGGATAGAGACGACGGAGAATATTATATTACAGGATATTATGATTTGAAGAAAGATATTTTTGTGAAAACAGATAAACTAGTACGACAATGAGTGGAGCTTTTCTGAATCTGTAATCGACTTAAGTCCCTTCCTATGTTATAATAATTTATTATGACACAGTGAAAGGGGCTTTTTTCTTGAAGATTACATTAAAATGTAAAAAACATATTTGTATCGGAATATTAGCCCATGTGGATGCTGGGAAGACAACCTTATCAGAAGGGCTCTTATACACAGCGGGTACCCTGCGGAAAATGGGGCGTGTCGATAATGGAGACGCCTTTTTAGATACATTTGATTTAGAAAAGGAAAGGGGAATTACAATATTTTCCAAGCAGGCGTTATTTTCGTGGGGTGATACGCAGGTTACCCTTCTTGATACACCGGGACATGTGGATTTTTCGGCGGAGATGGAGCGTACCCTGCAGGTCTTAGACTATGCGATTTTGGTTGTCAGTGGAGCAGATGGTGTTCAGGGACATACACAGACTTTATGGAGACTGCTGGAAAAGTATCATATTCCAGTATTTTTATTTATCAATAAAATGGACCAGCAGGGGACGGACAGAAAAAAACTGTTGGAGGAGATAAAAGGGCGGCTGAACGAGAACTGTACAGATTTTACGGAGATGGGAAAGGACTCCTTTTATGAGGGGGTGGCTCTCTGTGATGAAAGGGTGCTGGAGGAATATCTGGAAACAGGAGAGGTGGGGAAAGAGTCGCTTTGCGATATGATACAGGGGCGGAAGCTATTCCCCTGCTTTTTTGGCGCTGCTCTAAGGATGGAAGGCGTGGAGGAATTTTTTGATGCCTTGGCAGAATACACGATAACTCCCGAATATGGGGAGGAATTTGGGGCAAAGGTGTTTAAAATCGCAAGGGATGAACAGGGAACCCGGCTGACCTATGTAAAGGTGACCGGCGGCAGTATAGGGGCAAGGATGGAGCTTGCGGATGAAGCTGCGGGCTGGCAGGAGAAAGTCAACCAAATCCGGATATATTCGGGTAGTAAATATGAGACGGTGCAGGAAGCGGGGGCCGGCATGATATGTGCCCTGACCGGGCTGACAGAGACGTATCCGGGGGAGGGTCTTGGGAAGGAAGCAATGTCGGAAAAACCGGTACTCGAACCCGTTCTGACTTACCGGATTGAATTTCCAGAGGATTGTGACGCCGCTGTGGTGCTGCCAAAGCTTCGGGTGCTGGAGGAGGAGGAACCGGAGCTGCATATAGTCTGGAATGAAAAACTACAGGAAATACAGGCACAGGTCATGGGCGAGGTACAGATTGAGATACTAAAGAGCCTGATTTTCGAGCGGTTTGGTATAGAGATAGAGTTTGGAACCGGTAATATTGTATATAAAGAGACGATAAAAAATGCAGTGGAAGGTATCGGACATTTTGAACCGCTCAGGCATTATGCGGAGGTGCACCTGTGGATGGAGCCGGGAGAGCCGGGGAGCGGTATACAGGTGGGAGCCGATTGCAGCGAAGATATTCTGGATAAAAACTGGCAGAGGCTGATACTCACACACCTTCTGGAAAAGGAACATAGGGGAGTTCTGACTGGAGCGGCAATTACGGATATGAAGATTACTCTCGTAACAGGGCGCGCCCATTTAAAGCATACCGAGGGCGGAGATTTCCGACAGGCGACATACCGGGCGGTCAGGCAGGGGCTGATGCAGGCAGAGTCGGTGCTGCTTGAGCCGTATTACGAGTTTCGTCTGGAGGTGCCGGATTCGGTTGTGGGGCGTGCCATGACAGATATTGAGAGGATGTACGGAACATTTGAAATACAGCAGGGGGCAGATGGAAGCGCTGTATTAACAGGCTCTGCACCTGTGATTACAATGCGGGATTATCAGAGAGAGGTAACTGTCTACACAAAAGGACTGGGGAGGATATATTGTTCTCTGGCGGGATACCGTCCCTGCCATAATGCAGAGGAGGTAATCCGGGAGACCGGTTATGAGCCGGAGCGTGACACAGAAAATCCGGCTGACTCGGTATTTTGTGCCCACGGAGGAGGGTTTAATGTTAGTTGGGAGCATGTACGGGAGTATATGCACGTTGACAGCGGTATTGTTATGAAAGAACGAACCGCCGGGGAGAAGAAGGCAGAAGAAGAGGAAAATGAGGCAGGACAGGCTTCTTCCGTGCAGGAGGAAGAATGGATTGATATCGAAGAAATCGATGAAATATTAGAGAGGACTTCCCATGCGAACCGAAAGAGAGGAGAAGTTTCCCACAAGGGCATAACGGGGCGAAAGGTCCGCGCCCTTACGCCGAAAGTTACGGGGCTGTCCAAACCGGGGAAAAAGGTAGAAAAGAGGGAGAAGTATCTGCTCGTGGATGGCTATAATATTATATTTGCTTGGAAAGAATTAAGCGAACTGGCAAAAGATAATATAGAGAGTGCGAGAGGACGGCTGATGGATATTCTCTGTAATTATCAGGGATTTCGGAAGTGCCATCTGATTCTCGTGTTTGACGCTTACCGTGTCCAGAATCACCGGACAGAAAAATTAGACTATCACAATATTCATGTTGTCTATACGAAGGAGGCGGAGACCGCCGACCAGTATATCGAGAAATTTGCCCATGAAAATCATAAAAAGTATGATGTTACGGTGGCGACGTCGGATGGAATGGAGCAGATTATTATACGGGGGCAGGGCTGCCGCCTTCTCTCGGCATCGGATTTGGAGAGGGAGCTACAGAGGGCAGAGGAGCAGATGAAGGAAATTATGGAGCAGAAAAAAGGTGAGTAATGTCTATAAGGCAATCTCCTCTGTTTAGTTGATGTATAAGGGAAAATATGGTATATATATACTTAGAAGAAAATCAATATTTTAGATGCAGTATGGATATACTGTTATAAGGGAAGTTCTCATGTAAAAATGAGATATTTCCGGAATGGAGGTAATTGGTAATTATGGCAGCAGTTACAGAGATAACGAAGGAAAACTACGAGGCAGAAGTTTTGCAGTCCGACAAACCGGTACTACTGGATTTTTGGGCAGTATGGTGCGGACCATGTCAGATGCTCTCCCCGGTTGTGGACAAAATTGCCGAGGAAAGAGAAGATATTAAGGTAGGAAAGGTCAACGTGGATGAACAGCAGGAGCTGGCAATGCAGTTCAATGTCATGTCGATACCGACCTTAGTAGTTATGAAGGATGGCGAGGAGACACAGCGCTCAGTCGGTGTGATTTCTAAGAGTGAAATTTTTGAGATGCTGTAGTTTGGGGTGAAAGTATGTATGATATTATTATTGTAGGCGGCGGAACAGCAGGGCTTTCCGCGGCTATTTATGGTGTCCGTGCGGGAAAGCGGGTGCTTGTTCTAGAGCAGAAAAATTACGGCGGGCAGATTATCAACTCGCCGGAGGTGGAAAATTATCCGGGTATTAAAAAAATATCGGGATTTGAATTTGCGACCGGACTGTACGAGCAGGCGACCGGGCTTGGTGCGGAATTTGAGCTTGGCAGGGTAATCCGGATTGAAGAAGACGGCGAGAAAAAGCGTGTGGTAACAGAGGAAAAGGAGTATGAGGCGAAAACGGTCATTCTGGCAACCGGAGCGAAGAACAGACCGCTTGGCGTAGAGCGGGAAGAGCAGTTTATCGGTGCGGGAGTATCGTACTGTGCTACGTGCGATGGGGCTTTTTTCCGCAACCGTGAGGTGGCAGTTGTCGGAGGGGGAAATACGGCATTGGAGGACGCGATTTTTCTATCCGGGTATTGCTCCAAGGTATATGTCATTCACCGCAGAGATGAGTTCAGGGGCGAGGAAAAGCTGGCGGAGGCGTTGAGAAAGAAAGAGAATGTAGAGTTTGTTCTGAACGCTGTTGTAACGGAGTTAAAGGGCGACACATCTTTAGAAGGCATCATAGTGAAAAATGTGATTACGGGAGAGCAGACGGAAAAGGCGGTAAGCGGTCTGTTTGTGGCAATCGGGCAGATGCCGGATAACAACGCTTTTACGAATCTGATTGCGGTAGATGAAAAAGGATATATTCAGGCAGCAGAGGACTGTCGTACAGAGACGCCGGGCGTTTTTACTGCCGGGGACTGCCGCACAAAGGCGGTGAGGCAATTAGCGACAGCGGCGTCCGACGGTGCAGTGGCGGGACTTGCTGCCTGTGAGTATATTGGGTGATTGTTTGGGGAAAAGGAGGAGGAAAATGTCAAAGCGGAAAATACGAATGATAATTGTAGTGGCCGGGGTGATTGTGTGTGCCGTATCTGCATGGCTTATCATGCAGTATGTGCAGAAGAAGGATGCGGAGGAGTTTGCCAGAAAGTGCCGGAGCTATGTCGGGGTATGGGAGAGTGACGATGGGCAGTATGAGGTGACAGTCCGCCGCGTTACGGGTGCACATGCGATATTGTCGCTGAATAATAAAAAGACGAATACGTCGTTAGAATCTGTGACTGCCCATGTTATAAATGGTGACAAATACGAATTTACATATAATCTGGAGCAGGATATCTATGCCGGCGTCAATATTGCAAAACCCGGTAAAGAGGAAAAGGGAAACATAGAATTCCTAAATTCTGCCCTTCGTCTGGAAGTGCCGAATGTACGGGAAGATTATGAGGCGTTGGATTTTCAGGGGATTTTCAAAAGGAAAAAGGCATGGCGCGAGGATGCCGTTCATCTGCTTGAAAATATGGGGACGGAGCATGAAGTGCCCGAAGCTTTGCGGGATTGTTGCGTCTTTGAGAAGGGAAGCACGGGAAAGGTTGAGCGTGTCCGCATGTATTGGGAAAAGACGGGCGAGAAGCTTTTTTACAGTGATATCAATGGAGTCAATAAGCTTTGCTTTGCGAATGACTGCCGTGCCCGGTTTGGAAACCCGGACGGGGAGGAGGAGTTAGCGTCCGGAAGGAAAAGATACGTTTATCACGATGATACCTACGAGTATGTATTTATTGTAAACGAAGATGGTTTGGTCGTGGAAGGAGACTGTCGTTACAGAGAACTGCCGGATAGGAAACGGGATGGGGATTTTCTTATGCAGGGAGATACGGTAGTCCGTTATCTAGGAGACTATGAAAAGAAAAGAGAAGTTGTCCTGCCGGAGGGCACAAAACGGATAGCGCGCCATGCATTTACGGAGGAGATGTTAAATGACGAGGTGGTTTGCCCATTCAGGCTGACGATTCCAAAAGGCGTCATTGTAGAGGAGGAGGCATTTGCCTTTTGCAGCCAGATGGAATTGTCTTTTGAGGAGGGGATTTCGGAGATTCCGGAGAGAGCCTTTGCGAATATGGTACAGGGTAAGAGGGCGTTTCCACTGAAGGGGAGCTGGGTAACGGTAACTCTGCCTAAATCCATGAAAAAGCTTGGGAAGGGCGCTTTTTACCAGAACCAAATTAAGATAGAAGAAATGCAGGGGATAAGCGATGACGGTCAGAGCGGGGCAATAAAATACCCGATTACCGTGTGGCTGAACAGGGGACTGGAAGTTATTGAGGAGGATGCCCTGTCCGGTATTATACTGAGGGAATATCTGCCAGATTCGGTTAGAAGGGTGGACAGAGGAGTGACTCTGCTTCTCAATACAGAGACGGCGTCCCTATCCCTTCCCTCCCATCTTGAGGAGCTGGGGGAGGATGCGATTCGGGTAATAGATGTAGTTGGCGTTGGTTTTTTAGAGAAAATTAAGTTTCCGGACTCCCTTCGGGAAATAGGCGAAAATGCTATCTATAAAGCGGATTCAGATGATATCTATAGTTTTCTTATAGATATTTCCGTAGGAAAAAACAACCCATATTTTAAGGTAAACCGAAAGGGCTGGCTGGCCTCAAAGGATGAAAAGACTTTGTATAGGCGGTTGACGCTTGAGGACGAAGACAGTTACCTTGAGATTGGAAAAGATATTTATATTAAGGGTGAGGATGATACACTTGAATATGGATACATAGAAGCAGAGGCACGGATACCGGAGGGGACGGAGGAAATAAGGCTGGATGCGCTGAGGGATATATATAAGCTGCTGGAGCGGTATTATAATTCAGAAGATTATGTGGATAGTGAAGGTGATGACAGTATAGAGGCGAGAGTATCCTTTATTTTTCCAAAATCCCTGAAACGAATCAGCAGGCGTACTTTATCAGAGATACATCAAAAAAAGAAATTTACCGGCAAGATTCCGGAGTTTACCGGGACGCTGGATGATAAAGCTTTTTCTCAGATAGAGGAAATATATGTGGAGAAAGGGCAGAAGGAAGAATTTCTGCAGAAGCTGTTTGAGGGGCAGCAGTCGCTGACCGAGACGACGAAAAAGAAAATCCGCAGTAAGGTAAAGACATATTGAGGCGAAACCATTGTTTTGACATAATGGCATAATATGATGGTGTACAGAATAGAAAAAATGTGTTACGATAGAGAGCGTAGCGTGTTGAGTTGATAATAGGAGGTAAATATGAGTAACAAGAGAAGTGTAAGCAGGTTGTGGAAAGGTCTGTTTGTTTTTATGGCGGCAGTGCTGCTCTGTGCAGCGCCGGACACGGATGTGCAGGCGAAGAAAAAAATCAAGGTTAAGAAGGTAACAGTAAAGAGTAATTATGGAAAATCGGTTCATGTGGCAGTTGGCAAGAAGATAAAGCTGACAACAACCGTTAAGGTAACGCCGAATAAGTCGGCAAATAAAAAGGTTACCTATAAGTCTTCGAATAAGAAAATTGCGACGGTATCTTCAGCAGGTAATGTAAAGGGCGTCAAGAGGGGTTCCTGTAAGATAACGGTTACATCTAAGAAAAATAAGAAGAAAAAGGCGAAAATATCGGTCAAGGTAGTAAAGCAGGTTACGAAGGTAAAGCTGAATACCACTTCGGCGATGATTTATGCGGGAAATAGCATGACGCTGAAGGCGACATTGTCACCGACGAGCGGCAGCTATAAGAAGGTAACGTGGTCTACTTCCGACAAGTCAGTAGCGACCGTATCAAAGGACGGCGTAGTAAAGGGAGTGGGCGCCGGTACGGTAAAGATTAAGGCGACTTCCGTAGAGGGCACGAAAAAAAGTGAGACCTGTACGATAAAGGTACTTGCGGCAAATACGATTAACCTGTCATCGGTTCAGATTCTCAGCAAGCATGTTGTCCGTGTCACACTGGATAAGGCGAGGGTATTGACAGCAGGTAATTTTGCAGTAGAGGGAAAACGTTATACAGTTGGAACTTATACGCGTAGATTTAAAATTTCCCAAGTTCGGAATTATGATAATAAAACATATGATTTAACATTGGATAACACGTATTCCATATCGCAGGATTCTTATGTGCGTGTTTCCATTGCCTCCCTTCCGGGAAATGGGACAAAGAGTATGGAGGCGCAGGCAGTATTTGTGAAAAGCACGGCTCCTGTGACAAAGAATTGGATTGGTGTGGTCGGCGATGAATGGAATGAGACCATTGATTTGAGCGATTATTGCTACGGCAATATCTCCTATGATGTGACAGGAAGTATCGGCGGCATTACGCACAAGGCATCGGAAAATGCTTTGATTTTTTCGGGTAGTTTTGACACTGTGACGGTGGGAACTGTTATGACAATCCATGCAGTGGATGAACTGGAAAATGAAGTGACACAGAAAGTCAATGTATACGTCGGGAATGAATCAACCGTTGTGGCAAAAGCAGAGGACATGACGGTGCTGGCAGGTAAGGCGCTTTCGGAGAAAGCATTTGCAGAGGCGGCAGGCGGAAGCGGCAGCTATTTGTACGAGGCAGAAGGTCTGCCGACAGGACTGGAATTAAATGAAGATGGAACGGTTTCAGGGACAGTAACCAGAAGCGGAGAATATAAAGTACAGGTAACGGTTTCAGATAAGGAAAATCCGGTACGGACATTTAAAACATCGGCTGTGATTAAGTCCATGGAGGAGAAGAAGGTGTCGGGCAAGGTTATGGATGAGTCGGGCAGACCAGTGGCCGGAGCGGTTGTTACATGTACAAATGTAAATGATAATACGGTCTTTACCGGAGAGACGGATGCGACGGGCGCTTACGACGTGTATGTTGCTGAGGGCACATATGATATCCGGGCAGAAAAGGATGGAACAGAAGACCATGTATACAGCATTGATGTGGGTTCTGCGGGACGTCAGATAAGTTTTATTGTTAATTAAAATGCGGTAAAAGCAGAAATATAAAAGAAAGCAGGAAATGAGTCGTCATGTTAGAAGAAATCGTATTGAAAAGCTATGGGAGGGATATCAGCCGGTGCAGCGATGAGGAATTATATCAGGCATTACTTGCATTGGTACAGCGAGAAGCGTCAGGACGGGAGATAAAAGGACACAAAAAGAAGCTATATTATATTTCAGCAGAATTTTTGATTGGAAAGCTACTCAGCAATAATTTAATCAATCTTGGTATTTATGATGAGGTGGAAAAGGAACTGTCGGCAGCAGGAAAGAGTCTGGCTGCGCTGGAGGAACGGGAGCCGGAACCGTCATTGGGAAATGGCGGGCTCGGCAGACTGGCCGCCTGTTTTCTTGACTCCATTGCAACACTTGGACTGTCTGGTGATGGTATCGGATTGAACTACCATTATGGATTGTTCCAACAGAAATTTAAAAAGAGAAAACAGATGGAAGTACCGAATCCGTGGATTGAGGAGAACGGCTGGCTGATTCCGAGCGATAGGGAGTTTTCTGTTTCCTTTGGAGATTTTGATGTCAGCGCGACGATGTACGATATTCTTGTGACGGGGTATGAGAATGGAACAAACCGGCTGCATCTGTTTGATTTGGATTCGGTGGAGGAAACGATAGTCAGAAAAGGGATTGATTTTGACAAATCGGTAATTCAGAAAAATCTGACGTTATTTTTATATCCGGACGACAGCGACGAGGCGGGAAGACTGCTTCGTGTTTACCAGCAGTATTTTATGGTAAGTTGTGGGGCGCAGCTGATTTTTGCCGAAGCGCAGGAGCGTGGCAGTAATCTTCATGACCTTGCAGATTATGTGGCGATTCAGATAAATGATACCCACCCGTCCATGATAATACCGGAGATGATTCGTATTCTTCTCTCTAAGGGAATAGAGTGGGATGAGGCAGTTCGCATTGTGACGGATTCCTGTGCGTATACGAATCATACGATTCTGGCAGAGGCATTAGAGAAATGGCCGGTTGCTTTCATTGAAAAAGTGGCGCCGAATCTTGTGCCTATTATCCGAAGACTGGATGAACAGGTAAAGAAGAACTGCCAGAATCCGGCAGTAGCCATTATTGATGAGCAGGAGCGTATCCATATGGCGCATATGGATATGCATTATGGGCACAGCGTAAACGGCGTTGCCTACCTGCATACGGAAATTTTGAAAAATACGGAATTAAATGCTTTCTATCAGTTATATCCGGAAAAGTTTAATAATAAGACAAATGGTATTACATTCCGGCGCTGGCTGCTTCACTGCAACCATCCGCTCACTGTTTTTTTGGAAAAAACGATTGGCGGAGAATTTAAAAAGGATGCTGAATGTCTGGAAAAACTGCTTGCCTATAAGGAGGACGATACGGTTCTGCAAAGGCTGGTGGAAATTAAGAAAGAAAATAAGCATGTACTGGTACAGTATATGAAACAGACACAGGGCATCCAGTTGAATGAGGATTCCATTTTTGATATACAGATTAAGCGTCTGCACGAATATAAGAGGCAGCAGCTCAATGCACTGTATGCGATTCATAAATACTTGGAAATCAAGAGTGGAAAGCGTCCAAAACGTCCGATTACTCTTATTTTTGGAGCAAAGGCGGCGCCGGCATATGTGATTGCCAAGGACATTATCCATCTGATTCTATGTCTGCAAAGGCTAATTGAGAAGGACAGGGATGTGCGTCCGTATCTGAGCGTTGTCATGGTGGAAAATTATAATGTGACAAAGGCGGAGAAGTTGATTCCTGCCTGTGATATTTCGGAGCAGATTTCACTGGCGTCCAAAGAGGCGAGCGGCACGGGTAATATGAAATTTATGCTGAACGGTGCGGTAACTCTCGGAACGGAGGATGGTGCCAATGTAGAAATCCATGAGCTTGTCGGCGATGAGAATATTTATGTATTCGGCGAGGACAGCGATACGGTAATTGCCCGCTATGAGAGGGGCGACTACTGCTCCCGCGACTATTATGAAAAAGATGAGGATTTAAAGGCGGCAGTGGATTTTATTGTCAGCAAAAAAATGCTCCGCATCGGAAACAAGACCTGTCTGAACCGTCTTTACAGGGAACTTTTGGATAAGGACTGGTTTATGACATTCCCGGATTATCCGGCGTATGCCGAGGCGAAGGAGAGAGCTTTTGCCGATTATGAGGATACGAGGGCGTGGGCACAGAAGATGTTAGTGAACATTGCCAAGGCAGGCTTTTTCTCCTCAGACAGGACGATTGCACAGTATAATGAGGATATATGGCGCCTGTAAAGATTTTTAAATTTGTTTTGTTATTTTCACTATTGTTCCCAATTTAACCGGAAAATATTTTGATGCACAACTGTTGAAATATTTTCCGGTTTTTACTATTAAAAGTAATGGTCGGTATGGGTAAGAGTCTTTATCGTCACGACTGTCAAAATATAAATTTGTGCTGAATAAATCAATTTTTTTTCGTTATAAATCATTGTGTCAGACAAGTGTATCTTCTATAATGACAGTGAAGATATTTTGTCTATGTTCTAGGTAATTGTAAAATAGTTCAGTATTTACTAACTATATAAGAAAAGAAAATAGAATACAAAACGAGCCAAGCGGGAGACAAGACAACATTTTTCTATCACATTTCCATATGTGTTGGTGCTTTCGCAAAGCAGAAAGGCGGTTTATAAAAATGATAAAAAACCGAAAATTAAGTACCATTATAACTGCAGCCATTGCTATTGTATCCGCAATCTGTATCCTATTATTGTTTCTTTTTGCGAATAAAAGTATGACAACAGCTATGAGGACAACTTCCATTGACAATATGAATACCTCTTTGGAAGCCAAGACAAAAATTATTGAACAGTATGTTACCGACTCAGAAAATTTGCTAATTGCTTACAGTAAAGCGCCAGTAGTGGCGGCTTTCCTGAAAAATCCATCGGATAAAGGTCTGCAGAAGAGTGCGCAGGATTTTACCTTAAAATATTTTGAAGGTTTAGATAACTGGGAAGGAATTTATATCGGTGAGTGGGACACCCATGTCATCGCCCATTCGAACCCGAAGGTCGTAGGAATCACAACCAGAAAAGGAGAGGGATTAAAAGCATTACAGGATGCTATGACGAAGGCAAATGGTATTTATAACACAGGTATCATTGTATCTCCTGCATCAAAAAAATTAATTTTATCTATGTATTGCCCTGTTTTTGATAAGGATGGTAAGACAATCCTTGGTTATGTGGGAGGAGGTCCTTTTGCCGCAGGTCTGAAAGGGCTGCTTGATTCTCTGGAGGTAGAGGGACTAGAGAACGCAAAATATTATATGGTTAACACAGAGACGGGGGTTCATATTTTTAATGAGGATGAAACCCTTATGGCCCAGCCAATAGAAGACAAAATGCTTCTTTCCATCATTGATGTGATACATAAGGATTCTAAAAAGGTAAGTGGAACTCTCGAATATGTTTCTACAGACAATTCCGATTCTATCGCTGCCTATCGTGCCTTGCCGGATCGTGGCTGGGCAGTGGCATTAAGCGACAGTCAGGCAGAGATTTATGCGCAGGCAAACCAAAGCATGAAAACACTTGGTGTAATCTGTGTCGCAGCTTTTGTCCTAATTGCTTTGCTCTCATGGTTTATGATTCGTTTCAGTATAAGGCCATTGAAGGTAATTGAAAATTCTATTATAGAATTAAAAAATCTTCACCTTACACCGGATCCAAAGCTGAAAAATTACATTGGGCGAAGGAGCGAGATTGGACAGATTGCTTCTGCCATGGATTCTTTGTTTTTTACCTTTAGTAAAATTGTGACAACTTTGACTCAATGTTCGGACTTCCTATCAGATTCTGCCAAGAAGATGACAAAAACTTCCCATGTGCTTATGGAATGTTCCGAAGATAATTCCGCAACGACAGAGGAACTGCTTGCCACGACAGATACTACGAACGCAGCCATCAACCGTGTAGGAAATGAGATTACCCGAATCGCTGATATGGTTCAGCAGATTGAAGAAAAAGTAATGATGGGCAGACAGAAAAGTGAGAGCCTGATGAGGGTGGTCAGTGAAATGAAGCATAATGCGAACAATTCCCTGCAGTCTACTGAATCGGGAATTGAAGAAAATCAGAAAAACATTGAGGAGGCCATGGTCAAATTGCAGTCTCTGATGCGGATTAATGATATGGCAACACAGATTCTTGAGATTACAAGCCAGACGAATCTTTTGTCCCTAAACGCTTCCATAGAAGCAGCAAGAGCGGGCGAGGCAGGAAAAGGCTTTGCTGTTGTAGCAAGCGAGATTGGCAAGCTGGCGAACAGTTCTTCCGAAACAGCTACTCAGATTCAGTCTATTTGTGGTGATACGGCTTCTAACATTGAACATGTTCAGAACTGTTTTAATAATATGACAACATTCCTCAAAACCGATGTAGCAGAACAGTTTCGGGAATTTGTAGATATTGCAAATGAGTACAATTCCTCAATTGCGACAATTAAAACAGTCATTGAAGAAATCAACGAAGTCTCCACCCTGTTTGTTGAGGCAGTGACAAATATTAAGGCTCAGATTGATACCGTACAGGATGCTTCTAGTGAAAATGCCATCGGGGTTGATGATATCATCGAAAAGATATCTCGAACCACCTCCGCAACAGAAACATTATCCAGTGTAGTTGAAAGCAATGAAAAGAATGCTTTTTCTATTCACGATATTGTTAAAAAGTTTTCGTAAAACTATAAATTTGTTCATTGGTTTATTGCGTGATTTGCACCTTTACAATAGTGCAGCTATATTAAGCAGCCCCCAGCCCTGCTTTTCATGAGGCAGGTGCAGGTCTGTACAGGAGTTTTTCAGGCGGATTTTGACTTCGCGCGGCGTCATTTCAGGATATTTACTGAGCAGGAGGGCAACTGCCCCAGTCACAATTGGCGTCGACATGGAGGTGCCGCTTTTCATAGAATAATACTGCTCATGACGGTTTTTAGAACCGACAGAACAACTGATAATACGGGAACCGGGCGCAACGACGTCCGGTTTTTTTATGCAGGAGAGGGTGGGGCCGATACCGGAGTGGCTGAGCTCCGGTTCCTCTGCCGTTCTGCATACATCGCTGGAGCCGACAGTAATAATTTTGCGGGAATTGCCGGGGGCGCTGATGGTCTGACGGTTTGGCCCTTTATTACCAGCGGCTGCGATGACAACGATGCCGGCATCCCAGAGAAGATTGACTTTTTTTACGAAGTCGCAGTTCTCATCAAAGGTTTTTTTGTCATTGGCACCAATGGAGATATTGACAATACGAATCTGAAGGCGTTCCCGGTTGTGCAAAATCCAGTTGAGCCCTCTCATAATATCAGAAATGGTTCCGTTTCCCTTTTTATTTAGTACCTTAACACCAATCAGCCCTGCTTCGGGTGCGATTCCCCTGTACAGCCCATGGGACATATGACCATCTCCTGCGGCAATCCCTGCCACATGGCTTCCATGCCCGCTGTCGTCATAGGGAGAGGGCTTTCCTTTTAAAGCATCATACCACCCGGTGATGCGGGATTGGAAATCCGGATGAAAGGAAAGACCGGTATCTACAATAGCTATATTTATGCCTTTTCCCGTGATTCCCTGCCGATGTGCTTCGGCTGCCCTGACAATATTCCGTACATGGTTCATTGAAATCCCTCCCATTGCAATAATACCTAATTTCAGTATATGTGGGGAAATAAGATTTGCTCCACTGAGATATATTTGAAAGAAATTTGGAAAGGTAAAAAACTTAGGAATAAAAGGTTGACCGTTGGTCATTTTTGTGGTACACTGCATATAATGAAAATGACTTATGGTCATTTTTGATAATTTTATAAGGAGGATTGCACAATGGTAATTAAGTTCGGCAAATGGATTGCGAAACATAAAATTCTGATTATTATCCTTGCTGCCCTATTGATGATTCCGTCTGTAATCGGATATCAGATGACAAGAATTAATTATGATGTGCTGAGTTACCTTCCAAATTCACTGGAAACGGTGTCGGGACAGGACATCATGGTGGATGAATTTGGGATGGGAGCATTTTCCATGGTAATTGTGGAAAATATGGAGAACAAGGATGTAGTAGAGTTAAAAGAAAAATTGGAGAAAGTGAACCATGTAGAGAGTATTCTATGGTATGACGATGCTGTCGATATCAGCGTACCGGTGGAGATGCTCCCGGAAGATTTGAAAAAAGCGCTTTTTAATGGGAACGCCACGATGATGATTGCGCTGTTTGACGATACGACATCTGCGGATTCTACAATGGATGCGGTCACGGATATGCGTGAGATTGTCGGTAAGCAGGCTTTTATCAGTGGAATGTCCGGTATTGTTACTGACATTAAGAATCTGGCGCTTGCTGAGATGCCCGTTTATGTAGCGGTAGCTGCCGGGCTTGCATTACTTGTTCTGCTGCTTACGATGGACTCACTTGTGACGCCGTTTATTTTCCTGAGTGGAATTGGTGCGGCGATTCTTTATAATCTTGGAAGTAACGTGATGTTTGGAGAGATATCTTATATAACAAAGGCATTGACTGCGATACTCCAGCTCGGCGTTACGATGGATTATTCGATCTTTCTGTTAGAGAGCTATGAAGCGAATAAAGAGAGATTTGAGGGAGATAAAAACCGGGCGATGGCGCATGCCATTTCAAATACATTTAAGTCGGTGACAAGCAGCTCCGTGACAACGATTGCCGGATTTGCGGCACTTTGTTTTATGACATTTAAGCTGGGTATGGATTTGGGACTTGTCATGGCAAAAGGCGTTATCATCGGCGTAATTGTCTGTATTACCCTGCTTCCGGCGTTAATCCTGTGTTTTGACAAGGCGATTGAAAAAACGTCGCATAGGAATCTGATTCCGAATCTGGATGGTGTGTCAAAGAAGATTGTCAAGGTATGGCCGGTTGCCATTATACTGTTTATTGTATTGTTTGGTCCTGCTTTTTATGGAAATAAACATAACGAAATCTACTATAATATAGACAGCTCCCTGCCGCAGACACTGGATTCGGCGGTGGCGAATAATAAGCTGCAGGAAAAATTCAATATGAACAATATGCACGTTCTTCTTCTGAAAAACGGAATCTCATCAAAGGATAAAAATGCTATGCAGAAGGAGATAAAAGAGGTAAAGGGAGTAAAATGGGTACTCGGTCTGGATTCCGTCGTGGGCGCTAACTTCCCAAAAGAAATGGTGCCAAAGAAATATCGGGAGATGCTCCAGAGTGATAATTACGAGCTGGAATTTGTCTGCTCGGATTATAAGACGGCAACAGACGAGGTAAATGCACAGATTGCTTCTATCAATGATATTGTAAAAAAATACAGTAAGGATTCCATGGTGATCGGGGAAGCGCCGTTGACAAAAGACCTTGCCGACGTCACGGACATAGACCTTGCCAATGTAAACTATGTGTCCGTGATAGCGATATTCCTTATTATTATGCTGACGTTTAAATCCATCACAATACCGGTTATTCTCGTAACCATCATTGAATTTGCTATCTTTTTAAATATGTCGGTTCCATTTTATACCGGTGAGTCGCTGCCGTTTGTGGCAAGTATCGTAATCGGTACGATTCAGCTCGGTGCGACGGTCGATTATGCGATTCTGATGACGAGCCGCTACCACAAGGAGCGAACCTTGCAGCATAAGAGCAAGAAAGAGGCGATTGCGATTGCACACAAGACATCCATTAAATCTATTATAATCAGTGGTTTGAGCTTGTTTGCATCGACATTTGGTGTTACGATATCTTCCAGTATAGATATGATTAAGTCAATCTGTACGCTGTTGTCGAGAGGAGCTGTAATCAGTACCATTGTGGTAATTGTTCTTTTGCCGGCGATGCTGACGGTATTTGATAAGGTAATCTGTAAGACGACGCTGGATATGAGAAAGATTGATTACTAGAAATAGATATAATTAGAAATTGATTATGAATTGGAGGGACGATATATGAACAGAAAGGGAAAGAGACTAGGGAAAACCGCACTTTGTGCTGTGTTGGCTTTGAGTATGGTGCTGTGCAACAGTTCATTTATGGAGGCAAAGAAGGTTTCGAAGCAGGAATCGGTCTATGTCAATGCTGGAGCGGACGGTTCGGTGAACCAGATTACGGTGGCGGACTGGCTGAAAAATTCCGGAGAAGTAACGGGGACAGTAAAAGATTTTTCAAAGTTATCGGACATTACAAATGTTAAGGGGGAGGAAACCTTTGATAAGTCCGGAAATTCTATGAAATGGAATACTTCCGGCAAGGATATTTACTATCAGGGTAAGTCTGAACAGGAGCTGCCCGTGGATGTAAAGATCACATATTCGCTGGATGGAAAGAAGATGGCAGCGAAGGATATGCTCGGCAAAAGCGGAAAAGCCAAAATCCATGTGTCTTACACAAATAAGTCCAAACAGACAAAAAAGGTAAATGGAAAAGAGGTTACGATTTACACACCGTTTGTTATGGTAACCGGAATGATTCTTTCCTCTGAGCATTTTTCCAATGTAAATGTGGATAATGGGCGCGTCATCAACGACGGCACGAACAACATTGTGGTAGGTCTTGGGATGCCGGGACTGGCAGAGAGTCTGGACCTCAGCGATGAGTTTGCCGAGAAAATCCACAGTGAATTTACGGTGGAGGCAGATGTGACAGATTTTACCATTGGGAATACTTTCACATACGGCAGTCCGAGTATTTTAGAGGAACTGAATATGGAGGACGCAGGAGATTTAGACGATTTGGAGGATAAGCTGGAGGAATTGACAGATGCTGCGTCAAAGCTTGTTGACGGTTCCGATACGCTGTCAGAGAATATGGAGAAGTTTGCCGATAAAATGGATGAATTAAAGGGCAAAATGAAGGAATATCAGAAAGACGGCGTGAAAAAACTGACCGACGGGGTAAATAAGCTGGCTAAGAATGGGCCGGCGCTGGTAAAAGGAGTAAAGGATTACACAGGCGGTGCAGATAAAGTAGCAAATGGAACGATAAGCTATGTGACGAATACAGGTAAAATCACACAGGGCTGCAAAACCCTTTATGAGCAGGTAAAGGGGCTGCCTGCCCAAATCGATACATTTTCCACCGGACTGAACACATATACCGGAAGTGTCGATAAGCTGGGTACAAAGGAAAATGTCACAGCAATAAAAGACGGTGCAAAAGCAGTTTCTGACGGTATATCAGAGCTGAATAAAAATATTGGATTGTTAGAGCAGTCGATTCAGGCGAGTGAAGCTATGGTGTTACAGTTAGAGCAGAAGGGGGCAGACGCAACAGTCATTGGCGGACTCAAACAGCAGATTGGAGCGCAGAAGCAGATTGTGGCAGGACTGAAAGCAGCGACAGGGAGTGATGGCGCTTTGAAAAAGGGAGCGGCTTCCTTAGCGACAGGAGTAAATACCGTTATGGATGCACTGAGCCAGCTTTCTTCCAAGTCCTCTGAACTGACAAAGGCTACCGGCATATTAAAGAAAAATGTGCCAGCTTTAGTATCTGCCGTAAAGAAATTAAAGGATGGCGGTACGACATTATCAGCAAACGACAAAAAATTGATTAGCGGAGCAAAGGCGTTAATTAAGGCTGGAAAGACGATGAGGAAGTCTACAAAGAAAATGAACTCCGGTATGAAGGCGCTGCAGAAGGGAAGTAAGAAGCTGAATAAGGCAACAAAGCAGCTTGTAAGCGGAGTAAATAAGTTAGACAATGCCAGCGGCAAGCTTTCCGATGGTGCGTCAGAACTGGCTTCCGGTATGGATGAGTTTAACGACAAGGGCGTTGAAAAGCTGAATAGTACCTATGAGGACGATATTAAGAGTATACTTGACCGGTTGGATGCGGTTACGGAGGCTGGAAAAGATTATAAGAGCTTTAGCGGAATCGGCAAGGGCATGGACGGCGAAGTAAAATTTGTCATTGAGACAGCGGCCGTGGAAAAAGAGGATGAGTAATAGCGATGGGCAAATTAGATGAAAAAAAGAAACAGAAAAGGGAAACTTTATTGGAAACGGCATTTTTCCTGTTTACCTCGAAGGGGATTAACGATACGTCGATTTCTGACATTGTCAAAGCAGCAAATATGGCAAAGGGTACCTTTTATCTGTATTTCAAAGATAAGTTTGATATCCGTGACAAGCTGATTGTGAAAATGGCAACCCAGCTTTTTCAGGAAGCAGCAGTGGGGCTGCAGGAAAGGCAGCTTCAGGCGTTCAGTGGTAAGGAACTGAAAACTTTTGAGGATAAGGTTATATTTCTGGCAGACTCTGTCATCAATAAGCTGAATGAGGATAAAAGACTGCTTCGCTTTATCTCAAAAAATCTGAGCTGGGGCGTATTTCAAAATGTACTCATGACAGAAAAAGATGAAGTGGGTGGATTTCGGTTCTATGATGGGTATCTGTCCTTGATTGAGGATTCCGGGCGAAAGTTTCGAAATCCGGAATTGATGCTGTATATGATTGTGGAGCTGATTAATTCAACCTGTCACAACGTTATATTGATTCAGAGTCCGGTGACATTGGAGGAACTGAAGCCAGAATTGTATGGGGTAATTTGTGATATTATTCATAGGATGGAGTTGGCGTAAGTGGTATTTTCTTGAGTTAGGTTAGGTGCCAAAATAGTATAAACACTCTTTATGTAAGTTTTACAATTTATGTAAAGGGTGTTTTTTTGATATTGAGAGAAGTTGACAAAAATGATGAAAAAAGATAGAATATAACAATATAGGACAAATTACGCATATACGAACAAAAAAGAACAGAAGGAGAGAGTCGTTTATGAAAAATGAAAAGTTTATATTGGCAGCCTTTATCGTTCTGTTTCTGGCTGCGATATCAGGAAATACCCAAATCAGCAGGGCAGAAGAAAAGAAGACAGCACAGGTAAAAGCGCCGCTGAACCTGCATGTAGTAAAGAAATCTACAACATCGTTACAGCTTTCATGGAATCTGGTTGAAGGGGCAGGCGGTTATGAGATTTACCGCTGTCCTGCGGGAAAGCATAATTACAAGAGAGTAAAGGTTATAAAGAACCCGATGAAGGGGGTGTGGCTGAATAAGAAGCTAAAAAAGAATAAAACGTATAAGTACCGGATAAAGGCATATTCCGTAGTCAACGGCGTAAAGGTGTTGAGCAAATATGCCTATACGGTCAGTGCGAGGACATATACAAAGAACAGCAAGGTAGTGAATGTAAATCTTGTCAAGACAGATACCTATCTTTTGGAAACGGATTTTGGCAGGAAGGAAAAATTTTTGGCGTGGGCAAGGACGACAAAACGGAAAAAGAAGGTAGTCAGCAGGAAGCTTGCATGGTACTCCAAGAACAAAGATATCGCAACGATTACGAAGGATGGGAAATTGAAGGCAAAGAATAAAGCCGGAGTCTGCTATATTTATGCCAAGGCGCATAACGGAAAGAACAGCAAAAAGATCCCGGTCTATGTTCTCGATCCCAGCACGCCGCAGGCATTTGATTTGGAGGAGGTAACAGGAAAGGCGGTTCTGCTGCTGTCGAAATATAAAAAAGAAGTGTGTACTATCGAGGACAAGCAGGCAGATGGAAAAACGATATATCATATCATTGAATATTATTATGATATACGAATTGATGAATATAACTGGGATGAAGGATATATTGAAATAGCAGATTACTGGGGGTATTATTCATATGAGAAATAGTTGGAATAAAAGGATGAAGAAAAACTTGTGTGGTATTCTTTTGCTGGCAATGATTCTTTCTGTTATGCCGTCAGAAAAGGCAGTGCTGGCTAAGGCAGCAAAGGTACAGATTTATGATACCGTACAGGGAAATGCGGAGCACCGGAGCATGGAAATGGGACAAGTAAGAGGAAACTTTTCTGTTAAGCTTTCTTCTGGTACAATAAAATCAGTGTCATGGTCAAGTAATAATGAAAAAGTAATTATGATAGAGGAAAGAGATGGACCGTTTGTTAATCTTACGGCACGTGACGAAGGGACAGCACTTCTTCAGGTAACCGTTGTGACAGCTGAGGGACAGACACTGACCGATACCTGTACGATTTCGGTTTATACGAAAAGGACAAGGACGGAGGCGCAGTTAAAAACAGAGGCAGACTTCTTCCGGGCTGCTTCGATACAGTCAGTCGTGCGAAGACATGGAGCGGTCGGGCAGGAATTTACCATTATAGCGTCCTGCGGAAACTTTTACCGGGTTATACTGCCAGATAGCTATGTGTTTGAGGATACGCTGACTCATCAGTATGCGTATGTGCTGAAACAAGCCGTATACATTCCTGTGACGGAGGTGAAGCTGAGCGAGACAAGCCTTCAGTTAGAGAAGAAAAGCCATAGGAAGCTTAGCGTGACGATACTGCCACAGCTGGCGGGGAATAAAGCGGTCGAGTGGTCGAGCAGTAATAAAAAGGTGGCTGCGGTGACAAAGGCAGGAAAGGTTACAGCGAAGGGATATGGAACGGCTGTGATTAAGGTC
>DEUM01000031.1:67269-67909 GCA_002362575.1 Lachnoclostridium sp. UBA3262
GATTTCGGCGACAAATATAAATCCGAATGGAAAGTATATTTTTCGGTTTGATAATCATGATAATGCTTTTGGTGAACACGCAAAGTATTATCTAGCGAAGAAGGATAAGGATAAGCTAATTAAAAGATTGTACAGTGGAAAATACAATAAAGAGACTTATGCGAAGATTAAGAAATATGTAAACGATGAAAGTGAGGAATTTTTTGGGGGTTCATGTTATGGAATGAGTGCAGTTGTAGCATTGAACAGAGGAAAGAAAATCCATGCTAGAAAATACTGCAAATCAAAGAGGGGAGAACCCTATACTTTGCGGTATTTAGATTTGCCGAAAAATGATAAAAGGGTAATGAGTTTAATAAACTATTATCAGTTATCACAAACATATATGCAGAGAAAAACTATAGATTGCAATAAAAAGACCTGCCCCCGACTGATAAAAAATGCCAAGAAAAACAGACTTCAATTATTTGGTTTTTTTTATTCAGATGTTGGGCATGAGATTGTGTTAAAGAAATATGTGAAAACGAAAAAGGGCTATGTTTGGATTTCCGCATATGATCCGAATGGTCCCAAGGAGGAGATTTATATAAAGATAAATAAAAAAACGGGTAAAGTAAAGAGTTCAGAGTATGGAAATATG
>DEUM01000031.1:68166-69104 GCA_002362575.1 Lachnoclostridium sp. UBA3262
AAGAGTTCAGAGTATGGAAATATGCATGACTGTGAATTTGTAGATGATTTTAGCATATTTAATGCAATAAGAATTGATACAAAATAGGAGGTTTAACATGAAAAAGGTATTGTGTTTATTATCATTGATATTGTTTGGTATAGTTTTTTCAAGCGGGGTAGTTCAGGCTACTTCTGATAATAGAATTAGAATAGATATTTATCGTACCGATTCTTTTGAATTGACAAATGCAGAAGGGAAAAAGCTGGTTTATAGGAACAGGAAAATCTCTGGAAATATGAAAGTATATGAAAATGAGAAATTTGGTTTACAAAAATGGAGCATTACCGTTGATATGAGTACCAGATTTACCTATAAAAGTGAAAAAAAATTTAGTTATATTCGTTTAGGAAATGAAAAATGGTTTAATGTAGTAAAAGGTGAAAATGTGACAAATATTTCCATACATTATAATAAAGATAGCGCCCATATCTATGTAAACGGAAGTAATATGACTGTTGATATACGTACAGATAGTGTTCTTGCAGAAGAATCTTATATTGTGGTAACCGGCACTGGCTCAAATATTGAACTAGAAAACAGCAAACGAGGCATCGGGATGACAAATCTAACCGGAGTTTGTAATTTTGAAAGTGATGACTTACAATTTAAAAAGAACAGTGAAACAAGACTTCGCTTTTTACCGATATCAAACAAAGTCCGAGTAAAAAACCCATTGAGCAAAAAGCTGAAGATAAAGGGGGCGATACCGTATAGCAGTAAGGTCGCAAAGAAAGTGGAGAATCTTCGTGTTATCCCAGTTTCAAGGACCTCGCAGGCACTCTCTTTTAACAGAGTAAAAAAGGCAAAGGGTTATGCCGTTTACAGAAAAGTGGGAGACGGTAAGGCAGAGCTGGCAGCCGATTTGAAAGGAGATGCGTCGACTGTCTGGATAGATA
>DEUM01000031.1:69481-92782 GCA_002362575.1 Lachnoclostridium sp. UBA3262
GTAAGACACTAAAACTAAAAGCAAGGATAACCGGGGAGAAGGGAAAGAAGCTAGTCAGCAAAGATGTCCGTTGGTGTTCCTTGAATAAAAAGGTAGCGGTGGTTGACAAAAAAGGAAGGGTTAAGGCGCTGAAAAAGGGTACCTGCAAAATCCACGCAAAGGCCCACAATGGAAAAAATAGTGAAACAATTATAATTAAGGTGGTGTAAATTTTTTATATGAAAATTTGATATATTATACTTCAGGGTTATTGACATTAAGATTCGCTTCGGCTATAATGGCATAAGACTGAAGGAAAGGTGGTGAACGATATGAATAAGACAAGAATAATTCTTTACAACACAGTATCAGAAGGATATCATATTGTTCACAGGACTGCCTTTGTCTAAAGCAGCAAATACTTTCATGTGTGAATAAGGGTACTTCTGATAGGATTCAGAAGTACCTTTTTGTGTCTGGCGAAAAGGAAAGGATAATACATTTTTTCTTAAAAATATTCTATTGCTGTCCGGGTACTGCTGTCTTACAATGATAAAAGAAAATGGAAATCGAGAGATGGAGGGAGAAAATGAAAGAAAATAAATTGCCGTCCCGTGTGCTTGCTCTGTTAAAGCCACAGGGAATTGGCAAGAAGGATATTTTGGACGTATGTCCGGTAGATTTATCCTTTTCCTGTGAATATATAAGCGGATATTTGTTTTTGACGAAAGATGTACTGGGAGTTGCGGTAAGCGAGCCGATTGGAAACAGGGTGCGTTATTTTCGGGGAACAAAGACAAAGGATATGGACTATACAGAAGATACGCTTGAGTATGCCTGTAAGCTCTACCCTCTTGCTGAAACGGGAAAGATGGAGATTGAACGGCTGATAGCGACAAACCGGATTACCGTAATGTTTGAGGGGATTCCGGTTGGCTTGGCGGCCATGACAAATCTGTATTTAGAGCAGATGAATTTGTTTTTGAAAAATTATAAAAGACTGAAAAAAGAGCCGGATGCGGCGGACGAGGTTGAGTCCTCAGCGGATGTGCAGGAGGAGAAGGCAGAATACTGCCCGATATGCGGCACGATGTATCCGGATCCAAAGAGGAAGATATGTCCGAAATGTATGAATAAGCGCTCTATCTTTGCACGTACACTAAAATACTTTATGAAGTACCGCGTCAAGTTTATCGTACTCTTTGTCTGCTATTTTGCAGCGGCGGTATTAAATCTGATATGGCCATATTTGAATGGTACGATTCTGTATGACAGAATTTTAATGAAGGATAATGGGTTTTTGAAGCAGTTTGGCATAGCGGGAAACTATATGCTGGCGCTGGCATTGCTTGTGCTGACGATGATAATGTCGAAGCTTGTACAGCAGGGTGTAGCGATTTTGCAGGGGACGATGACAGCGCAGATTGTAGCGTTGACAGTAAGGGACATAAAGCAGGATGTGTTTTCGGCAATGGGGCGTCTGTCGATTAACTTTTTCACAAGTAAGCAGACAGGAAGTCTGATGACAAGGGTGTTAAGCGATGCAGACCGGGTGACAGGATTCTTTATTGATGGTTTTCCGTACATATTCATTCATGGTTTTACGATTCTTGCTTCCTTTGTCGTGATGTTCCAGCTGAACTGGCAGATGGCGCTGGTGGCGTGTGTGCTTTTGCCTCTGCTTGTTGTGATGAGTGTTAAGCTGAAGCCGAAGCTGTGGAGCTTATTTGGGCGCAGACACCGTGCAGAGCGTACGCTGAACAGCCGGATTAATGACAATCTGACTGGGGCGCGTGTTGTGAAGGCGTTCGGTCAGCAGGAGGCGGAGAATGAGAGGTTTGTTTCCCCAAATGAGAGACTACAGGATGCGGAAGTGCGGATAGTTAAGTACAATAACCGATTTACGGTATTGTACAATCTCGTACAGGAGGTTTCTAATATATGGGTGTGGATTCTCGGTGTTATTCTGTTATTAAACACCGGAACTATGGAGCTTGGTGTATTGATTACGTTTGTCGGCTATGTCGGGCAGTTGAACGGCCCTATGAACTTTTTCTCATGGGTGTTCCGTATGTGGTCAGACAGTATCAATTCGGCGCAGAGGATGTTCGAGATTATGGACGCCGTGCCGGAGATTCAGGAGATAGACAATCCAGTGAAAATGAAGAATCCGCGTGGAGAGATTGAGCTAGATCATGTAACGTTTGGCTATGATATCAACACTCCGGTATTAAAGGATATCAGTCTTCATGTCAGGGAAGGTGAAATGCTCGGCATTGTGGGGCGTTCCGGGGCAGGTAAGACGACGCTTGTGAATCTGATTTCCCGCCTGTATGATACGAATGAGGGGACGATTTCCATTGACGGCGAGGATGTGCGGAATCTGGCTTTTCAGGATTTGCGAAGAAATGTGGCGATGGTCTCGCAGGACACCTATATCTTTATGGGAACAGTGGCAGAAAATATTGCCTATGCAAATCCGAAAGCGACGAGAGAGGATATTATCCGCGCCGCGATGTTAGCCAGCGCCCATGAGTTTATCAGCAATATGCCGGATGGCTATGATACGGTTATCGGCGCCTCCGGCAAGGATTTATCCGGCGGCGAGAAACAGAGGATTTCCATAGCGAGGGCGGTACTTGCCAATCCGAAAATTCTCATACTGGATGAGGCGACGGCAAGTGTTGATACGGAGACGGAGAAGGCGATTCAGCAGTCGCTGAATTATCTGGTGCAGGGGCGGACGACGCTTTCGATTGCCCACCGCCTTTCTACCCTTCGGGATGCTGACCGTCTGGTTGTTATTGATAATGGAAAAATTGCGGAGGAAGGAACGCACAGCGAATTAGAGGCATTGGGAGGCATCTATTTTAAACTGATGGAGCTTCAGACGAAGTCTCTGGCATTGAAAGGATTGGAATAAGATGAAAAATGAGTTTACAATGAGTCAAATGGAGGCAGAGGCGGAGGAAATGACGGCGCTTCGCTATCTGACAAAGGAAAATGCAGAGTTTTCCAGAACGAAGGGCGGTTTTATTTCCTTGAAGTATAATGGAAAGGAATGGGACAGAGTACAGGTTGTGCGGTTATTTCCGTTTACCGAGCCGGATAAATTTATTTCGATTCGTACAGTAGAGGAGCGCTCGAAAGAAATCGGTGTAATTGAAGATATCAGGAAGGTATCAAAGGATACAAGAAAAATGCTGGAGGAGCAGCTGAATCTTCACTATTTTACGCCGGTTATCCAAAAGATTATAGATATTAAGGATGAATATGGGTATGCGTATTTCCATGTACTGACAGACAGAGGCGAGTGCCGTTTTACGATTAACATGGGTGGCAATGCTGTTGTGAGACTGACGGACAGCCGTCTCTTAATTACGGACTTGGATGAAAATCGTTTTGAGATACCTGATGTGTTCCTGCTGACGCAGAAGGAGCAGCGTAAATTGGATTTATTCCTGTAACATAGTTCAGGGTTGGATAGATTCAGATTGGAGGAAATATGATACTAAAATTTGACTTGCCAAAGTCGGCGGCCGCCTGCGTCAGTCTGGAGCAGGAGGAACGGATTTATTATTCCGTGCCGTTCGATATTGCGGAGGACGGCTCGTGGCTGGCGGATTCCTATCTGGTTGTGAGCACCGGGCATATATGGGTAATTTCCGGTGGAAGACTGGTAGAAAAGCTGAATATATCGGATTGCAGGCAGGCAAAGGCAGAGGCGAAAATCGGCGGTGGACTCCTTGTGCTGGAGCACAAAGGAACTACCCGTTATGTCGTTCACTATTCGGCAAAGCATTTGTCGCGGTACGCTTATATTGCCAGAGGAATTAATATTTTGATTACGAACCGTACAGAGGAAGTGGTTAGCGGGGAGTATGAGAAAATATGTCCGAAATGCGGCAGGGCGATTCCGGGGACGAAATACTGTCCTCACTGCTCAAAAGAAGGAGGCTTCTGGAGAACCTTTCTTCGGATGGCGGCGCCGTATAAGAAAAGCTTTTCAGGCATTATTGTGCTGATGGTTCTCGCTGCGGTTGTTACCCTGCTAAATCCGGAGGTACAGAAGCATCTGGTGGATGATGTGCTGACAAAGAGAAATGGCGGCATGGGAACGGCATTTATCTGTCTGGGAATTATGTTCGGGCTGAGTGTAGGAATTGTCGTAATTAACATTTTAAAGAGCTATTACTGCACGGTGCTCGGCGCTACGATTGCCAAGGATTTACGGCAGAAGCTGTTTGAGAAAATCCAAATACTGTCACTTGGCTTTATCAACGACAGGCGGCCGGGTGAGCTGATGAACCGGATTGCATATGACACAGCGAAAATCCGGGAGTTTATGGAGCGGACATTCTGCAATATGTTTACGGTCTGTTTCATTTTCCTGTGCGATGTAATCTTCATGCTGGCACTGAATGTAAAGCTGGCGCTGCTTAGCTTTATCTTTATCCCGGCAGCCGTGTTTATCACCTATGCGTGGCGTAAAAATATCCACCGCCGCTTTCATCTTCAGTGGAAAAAGGGCGATGATGTGAACAGTAATCTTCAGGACGTTATTTCGGGGATGCGCGTAGTGAAGTCCTACGGAAAAGAGGAGGAGGAGAAAGTAAAGTTTAATGAGCTGGCAGAATCCTTCTGTCAGGTTCAGAAAAGGAATGAAGTTTTTTGGGCAATGTTTATGCCGCTTGTCAATTTCCTGTTAGGGGCAGGTGTATTCATTGTCATCTATGTTGGCGGTATGGATGTACTGGGCGGCACGATGACGACAGGAGAGCTGTTGCAGTTTGTCACATACACCCAGCTTTTGTACCAGTATTTGAACTGGATGACTTCTATGCCGAGAGATTTAATCAATTTAATCAGCGGCCTTGAGCGTATCAATGATGTGATGGCACAGGAGCCGTTCATTGAAGATGTGGAGCATCCAGTCAATCTGGAAGTGGACGGAGAAATCGAATTCCGCCATGCGACCTTCGGGTATAAGTCCTATCAGCCAGTGCTGGAGGATTTGAATTTAACGGTGAAAAAGGGAGAGATGATAGGAATTGTCGGGGCGTCAGGAACCGGAAAGTCAACGCTAATCAATCTGATTATGAGGCTTTATGAGGTAGATGACGGAAATCTCTTTATAGACGGACATGATATTAAGGAAATTCAATCCGATACATTCCATTCACAGATAGGCGTTGTCCTGCAGGAGACGTTTTTGTTCTCAGGGACAATACTGAATAATATCCGTTTTTCTAGGCCGGATGCAACGTATGAGGAGGTTATCCTTGCGGCAAAAATGGCAAATGCCCACGAGTTTATATCAAAGACGCCGGATGGGTACAATACCTATGTAGGCGAAAAGGGATATAATCTTTCTGGCGGAGAGAGACAGCGGATTGCGATTGCAAGGGCGATTTTGAATGAACCGAGACTTTTAATACTGGACGAGGCAACAGCGAGTCTGGATACGGAAAGTGAGTTTATGATACAGAAGGCGTTAGAGCGTCTGACAAATGGGCGCACGACATTTGCGATTGCCCATCGCCTGTCTACACTGCAAAATGCAGACCGGCTGATTGTGATTGACGGACACCGGATTGCTGAGGTTGGCTCTCATGAGGAGCTAATCGAGAAACAGGGCATGTATTACCGCCTTGTGAAGGCACAGTTAGAAATGCAGGGTGAGGGCGCCTGAAGGAAAATTTTTGCCACATTAACATATTAAGATAGAGGATAGCCATGAGAGAACGGATAAAGAAATTGTTGATTTGCCTATGTCGGTTTTTGCCACTTCGGAATGATATTATTATGGAGAGCCACCCGGATTTTTCGGATAATACATTTGCCCTGTTTCAATATTTTCTCAAGCAGGGTGTAAATAAGCGATGCCGGATTTACTGGGCTCTCCATAATAGGGAGCAGAAACTGCCGGAGCTGCCGGAAAATGTAGATACCTTTTATCTGGATGCCAGAGGAATACGCCAGATGACAAAGCGTTTTTTTGCCCTGTACCGCTCCCGGTATATTATTGACTGCAACACCTATATACAGAAACGCAGAAAAGGTCAGGTACGCCTGCACCTCGGGCATGGCATGCTGATTAAAATTGCAAAGGGATATCACACGGCGGAGAAGATTGGCGAGTGTGACGGCTATCTGGTGACGAGTCCGTTCTGGTATGATACGTTTGTGAAAAAGGTCGGACTGCCGGAAAAGGTTCTTCTTCCTCTCGGATATCCGAGAAATGACGTTCTTGTTTCGCTGAAGGCGGGACAGAGCCGTTTCGGAAAATATGCCGGCAAATATCTTGTCTGGATGCCGACTTACCGTCAACACCGGTCTCATATGGATGGTGCGATGGAGAGTCGCTATCCGTATGGTATGCCGGAGGTTATGAAGCATGGAGAGCTGCTGGCGTTGGATAAGCTGCTTGCAGAAAAAGGAATGATACTGTATTTCCGTCCGCATCCGGTTCAGGAGTTGTCCCTGATTAGGCTGGAAGAACTGGAGCAGATAAAAATTGCAGATGATGATTTTCTGCACAGGGCGGGGATTACACTTTATGAGATGCTGGCGGGAGCACAAGGGCTGATTACCGATTATTCTTCCGTCTATTATGATTTTCTGTTGACAGGAAGGCCGATTGGTCTTACGATAGGAGACAGAGAGGAATATTTTAACTATTATGATTGTCCTTTTGAGGATATGAAGGAAGCAGTAAGGGGAAGCTATATTGAATCCTTTACTGAGTTGACGGACTTCATCTGCAGTGTGGCGGCGGGCGAGAACCCGGAGATAGAAGAACTGGCGGTAATGAGAGAGCGTTATCATGCAGTGCAGGACGGTTCTTCGTCTGAGAAAATATACCGCTATTTACAGGAGAATTATAATTTTGACAGAAAGATTTGACTGGAACGAAAGACAGTGCTCAGGCAGTGTCTTTTATTATATAAAGACCGGGAGGAAGACATGAAGAAGTTATTGTGTTTTTTAAAGGATTATCGGAAGGAAAGTATTCTGGCTCCGCTGTTTAAGCTGCTGGAGGCTTCTTTTGAGCTCTTTGTGCCGCTTGTCATGGCGGCGGTTATTGATACCGGAATTGCGGATAAGGATTATGGCTATATTGGGAAAATGGGTGCTATTCTAGTTCTTCTGGCAGTAGTGGGGCTGACGGCGGCCCTGACAGCGCAGTATTTTGCGGCGAAGGCGGCAGTGGGCTTTTCGACGAAACTGAAGCATGCCCTGTTTGAACATATTCAGAAGTTGTCATTTAGTGATATGGACAGGGTGGGCACGGCGACGATGATTACCCGTATGACGAGTGACGTCAATCAGGTGCAGTCCGGCGTCAATCTGGTACTGCGTCTGTTTATGCGTTCCCCGTTTATTGTATTTGGCGCCATGGTTATGGCATTTACGCTGGATGTCAGGGCGGCGCTTGTTTTTGTGGTGGCAATTCCTCTTTTATCGGTTGTCGTGTTCGGCGTTATGCTCGCCAGTATTCCACTTTATAAAAAGGTTCAGGCAGCATTGGATTCGATTTTAGGAAGGACACGGGAAAATCTGACAGGTGCGAGGGTGCTTCGCGCTTTTAACAAACAGGAGGAGGAGAGAGAGAATTTTGAGCGGGAAAACAAGGAGTTAAACCGCCTGCAAATGGTAGTAGGGCGTATCGCGGCAGTGATGAACCCGGTTACCTATATTATTATAAATGGGGCGATTATTGCTTTGATCTGGATTGGCGCCATACACGTAAACGCCGGAACGCTTACGCAGGGGGAAGTAGTGGCGTTAGTCAACTATATGTCACAGATTCTTGTTGAGCTTGTGAAGCTAGCAAATCTGATTGTAAATGTGAATAAGGCGGTTGCGTGCGGAAACCGGATTCAGGAAATTTTTGAAATGGAGCCGGGGCTGACTGAAAGTGAAAGCCCGGAGAGTCCGGATGGAAAGGAAAAAGAGGAGACAATGGTAGCGTTTGAGCATGTCGGGCTGACATATCCGGGTGCCTCAGAGGAATCCCTGACAGATATAAATTTTTCAGTAAAGAGGGGGGAGACGGTTGGCATTATCGGTGGTACTGGTTCAGGAAAGACCTCGCTCGTTCACCTGATACCCCGGTTTTATGATATTACTTCCGGCAGTTTAAAGATTGACGGTGTGGAAGCAGACCGCTATTCGCTGGAGGAATTGCGCGAAAAGGTTGGCATAGTATTGCAGAAGTCAGTTCTATTTCAGGGAACGATTCGTTCCAATCTGTTGTGGGGGAAAAGGGATGCGACGGAGGACGAGCTTTGGCAGGCACTGAAAATCGCGCAGGCAGAGGAAATTGTGAAAAAAAAGAAGGATGCGCTGGAGGAGCGGGTTGAGCAGGAGGGGCGGAACTTTTCAGGAGGGCAGAAACAGCGTCTGGCGATTGCAAGGGCACTTGTGAGAAAACCGGAAATACTGATTTTGGACGACAGCGCTTCCGCACTTGATTATGCGACGGATGCGGCGCTTCGGAAGGCAATCCGGGAGCAGCTGACGGGCATGACACTGTTTATTGTTTCCCAGCGGGCGGCTTCAGTTCGAAATGCGGACAAGATTGTCGTGCTGGAAGACGGAAATGTGGTGGGAATTGGAAAGCATGAGGACTTGCTTGACAACTGCGGTGTGTACCGGGAAATCTGCGAAAGCAGCCTATCGGGTGCAGAGAGAGGAAAAGGAGGCAGAAATGAAGGGTAGCATGTCACAGAAGGAAACAATCAGAAATATTCTCCACTACATTCGGAGATACCGGATATATTTGGTTTTGTCGCTTATTCTGGCTGCACTGACAGTGTCGCTTACGCTGTATGTGCCGATTCTGACAGGAGATGCGATTGATTTCATTATAGCACCGGGACAGGTGGATTTTGATGCAGTCTTTGGAGTCTGTAAAAAAATTGCCGCAGCGATTGCGGTTACGATGGTTGCTCAGTGGATTATGAATGTCTGCAATAATAAGATGGCGTATGGCGTTGTCAGGGATATCCGCGAGGAGGCATTTCAAAAAATAGAGCGTCTGCCGTTAAGCTATATTGACAGTCATTCCTATGGGGAGATTGTCAGCCGCGTCATTGCGGATTCTGACCAGTTTTCAGACGGTCTGTTGATGGGATTTACCCAGCTTTTTACAGGTGTGATAACGATTCTAGGTACGCTTGGGTTTATGCTGAGCGTCAGTATTCCGATAACGGTTATTGTTGTCGTAATAACACCAGTCTCTCTGTTTGTGGCAAGCTTTATTGCGAAGCGGACATATGAGATGTTCCGGCTGCAGTCGGAAACGCGTGGCGAGCAGACGGCACTGATTGAGGAAATGATAGGAAACCAAAGGGTGGTACAGGCATTTGGGCATGAAACCGAGACGATGGAGACGTTTGATGAAATCAATGAACGGCTGCGGAGCTGTTCCCTAAAGGGAATTTTTTTCTCCTCGATAACAAACCCTTCTACACGTTTTGTCAACAGTCTTGTATATGCCAGTGTCGGCATTTTTGGTGCGATTTATGCGGTAAATGGAGGGATTACAGTTGGTAAGCTGTCCTGCTTTTTAAGCTATGCCAACCAGTATACGAAGCCGTTTAACGAGATATCCGGTGTTGTGACGGAACTTCAGAATGCGATAGCTTGTGCTGGGCGTGTGCTGGAGCTGATTTCGGAGGAGCCGGAGGTGCCGGATGCTTCAGACGCCGTAGCGCTGGACAAGGCAGACGGTGTTGTAGATGTGGAAGATGTATATTTTTCCTATGAGCCGGAACAGAGGTTAATTGAAGACTTTCATCTCCATGTCGAGCCGGGTCAGAGGGTAGCGGTCGTCGGGCCGACCGGGTGCGGCAAGACAACACTCATCAATCTCCTTATGCGGTTTTATGATGTCAGAAGCGGAAGTATCAAGGTGTCTGGTCATGATATACGAAACATTACGCGGGAGAGTCTGAGGAAAAACTACGGAATGGTCCTACAGGAGACGTGGCTGAAGCGGGGGACTGTCCGTGATAATATCCGGATGGGGAAGCCGGAGGCGACGGAGGAGGAAGTGATTTCTGCAGCAAAGGCAAGCCACGCCCACAGTTTTATTAAGCGTCTTCCGGATGGGTATGATACGGTAATCGGAGAGGATGGTGGAAGTCTGTCTGCCGGACAGAAGCAGCTCCTATGTATTGCAAGGGTAATGCTCTGTCTGCCGCCGATGCTTATCTTAGATGAGGCGACTTCCTCGATTGATACGAGAACAGAAATAAAAATCCAGCAGGCATTTGCTAAGATGATGAAGGGGCGCACAAGCTTTATTGTGGCGCACCGGCTTTCTACGATTCAGGAGGCGGATGTCATTCTCGTTATGAAGGATGGGAAGATTATTGAGCAGGGAAATCACGAGGAGCTGCTTCAGCGGGGTGGATTTTACAGGCAGCTCTTTGAGGCGCAGTGGAGCTAGGAAATTGCGGCTTTTGCCTCTCTTGAATCTTTGATAGAATAAAGCCTTCTCATTTTTCCAATAATAATAAGGATTCGGCTACCAAAATCAGGTATTTGCATTATTATGAGATGGAAGGAAAGAATGTGTATGACATTTGAAGAATTATATCGACGGGTATTGAAAGACCGTCTGGCAGGCAGAGAGACGACAGGAAAGGGAATCCGAAAGAAATTGGATTGTCTGCTGCATCCGGAGAAGCATCCGCTTGTGTGGAGAAATGAACCCTGTGACTGCACGGATGCGAAATGTGTGACGGCATGTATGTTTCAGGCATTGGAGGTAAAGGATGGGACGGTTACATTAAACCCAGATAACTGTACGGGCTGTGCCAAGTGTATTGAGGCGTGCGAAAATAAAAATCTGACATTCAGCCATGATGCCATCCGGGCAGTTGAAATTTTGAAATCCTCTAAAACACCGGTGTATGCATTGATGGCTCCCGCGTTTATCGGTCAGTTCGGCAAGGAGGCAACGCCGGAGAAGCTGCGGAGTGCATTGAAGGGAATGGGGTTTGCCGGAATGATAGAAGTAGCGGCATTTGCCGATATCCTTACCTTGAAGGAAGGGCTTGAATTTTGTGAAAATACAGAACCGGGGAACGGCTTTCAACTGACAAGCTGCTGCTGTCCGATTTGGATTTCCATGATACGGAAGGATTTTCAGAAAATAGCGGGGCATCTTCCGGCTTCCGTATCACCGATGATTGCCTGCGGAAGAATTGCGAAAGCGCTTCACGAGGGATGCAAAACTATTTTTATCGGCCCATGTCTGGCAAAGAAAGCGGAAATACGGGAGCCGGATTTGGTAGGAGCCATTGACTGCGTACTGACATTTGAAGAATTGCAGGATATTTTCGAAGCGTTAGAAGTGGATTTCAAGGAAATGGAAGCGGATGCCAATGAACATTCTGCGGCCGCCGGGAGGATGTATGCGAGAACCGGAGGGGTAAGTCAGGCAGTGAAGGAATGTGTGGACAGCATTGATAGCGACCGGGAGTTAAAGCCGGTGTGTGCCAGTGGAGTGGCGAACTGTAAGGAAATGCTGCAAAATATTTTAGACGGACATATAAATGGAAACTTTTTTGAGGGAATGGCATGTCCGGGCGGCTGTGTGGGAGGGCCGAAAAAGAATATTGATACGGAGACTGGAACAAAGCTTGTTGACGAGTATGCAGAGGAGGCAAAGTATCGTACGCCGGGAGAAAATCCGTATGTATTGGATTTGATACAGCGGCTTGGATTTGGGACGGTAGAGGATTTTCTTGCGAACAGTCATATACTGACGAGAAGTTTGTAGTTTATTTGAAATAGAAAGAGATATGTGAAATGGATGGATAGAAATGAACGGATATGACAACAAAGTGTCCGTTCATTTCATTTTAAGAAAGAATTTACCCGATTTTGACGATATCATATTATATAGACTGACGGCGTTACTATGCCGTCAGATAAGGATAAAGTAGGTGGTCAGATGCTGTCGATAGCAGTTTGTGATGATAATATCCGTGAATGTTGCGGCATGGCGGAGAGAATCCGCAAAATTTTAGAGAGACGAAATGTATCTTGTCTGATACGGCAGTTTGGAAGTGGCAGAGAGCTTTTGCATGCAGTAGAAGATTTTGACATAATTTTTCTTGATATTATTATGTGTGAGCTTGACGGCATGGAGACGGCGCAGATGTTCCGTCAAAGGTCGTATGATAAGCTCTTAGTTTTTATGTCCTCCAGCCGGGCGTATGTTTTTGATGCTTACGATGTCGAGGCATTTGGATATCTCGTCAAACCAGTCCGGGACGATAAGCTGGAAAAGGTATTGGGTAGGGCGCTGGCAAAGATTGAATCCAAAAGAGAAGATTTTATCTTAGTCAGCCGGGACAGGCAGAAACGGAAATGGTTTCTGGATGATATTTATTATTTTGAAATCCGGGGCAGGGAAATGGAAGTACACGGCAGAGAGGATAGCTTTACATACTATGAGCAGATGGGGACTTTGGAAAAACAATTGGCGGACAAAGGATTTTTCCGATGCCATAAGAGCTATCTTATCAATTTAAAACATGTCGACGGCTATAACAGACAGGAGGTCGTGATGGATAATGGGGCGAGGATATGGATTGCAAAGAGGCGCTACGAGGAATTTTGCGCGGAGATACTCCGCTTTATGAGAAGCAGGGGGGTGTAAAAGCATGTGGCATTGGTATATGGTTGTTCCATTTGTGTTATGCGTGTTCGTTTATGTACGCCAGACGGACAGGTTCTTTCAAACCCATCTGGATGGAATCCGGTTTGGGAGATTTGCGTTTCCCATTTCTTTTTTTCTGTTATTTTTAGGTGAAATATTTGCCGTCGAACAGTTCAATACTCCATATTTCCTTTATATGATAATAGTTCTTTCCTTGTGCATAGGACTGGTGGTGGTACTGTTCTATGGCGAAATGGAAAGGAAAATACTGGCAGTTCTTATTTTTGGGATGAACCGGATTTATGAGGAGCAGAGGAAGAAGGAGAGATATGTTTCCCAGATAGCATATTATAAAATGCTGGAGGAGCAATACAGCCAGATGGAGCGTCTGCGACATGACATGAAAAACCATGTGATTGCCCTGCGGGGGTTATTGGGAAATCAGGAGTGGGAGACAATGGAGAACTATCTCATGAGGATGATGGAAAGTGGAAGTCTGGAAGAAGAAGAAGACGTCACATGGAGCAGAGGTGTAAATGCACTGCTCTATGAGAAAAGGAGGTTAGCAGAGGAAGGGGGCGTCCGGTGGAGCTGTGATGTGAACCTGCCAAAGGAGTTCCATGTGGAGGAGTTTGATTTGTGTGTGCTGTTTGGGAATATGTTAGATAATGCGCTTGAGGCATGTGGCAGGATGGATGAAAAGAAGGAAAAATGGATTGATATACAGTCTGGAACGGTAAAAAAATGCTTTCTTATCGAGATAAGGAATAGTATGGAAGAGGAAAAACCGGACAAAATGAAAAAGGAGAACCCGGAATGGCATGGAACCGGGCTTAATAATATAGCGGATACAGTAAAGCGGTATGACGGCGTTGTCAATATAGAAATGCAGGAGGGTGTTTTTATGATATCTGTTTTACTGCCGCTTAAGGTGTAGCGATACCGTATATTACACGAAATGAACCTTTTAGTACACAGTCGTAAGGAATCGTGATTCAGTGTACGAAATATGAGATAGAATAATTGGAAAGGAGAGATGTCTATGAATGTAAAAACGCTGGAAGGTCTGGCGGGAGCAGGGCAAAATATGAAAATCATGCAGACGCCCCTGAGAATTTACAAAGATGCTTTTCGCAGAGGCGACATTGGCAAAATGGAGCAGGCAGGAGGCTATGTTTGTGAATTTGCAGACCGTACGGAAAAATACAAGACACTGACTGACGAGGGTATGAAGGAAGAAATTCAGGAAGCAAGAGAAGCAAAGGCAGAAGAAATGAAGGAAGAAGCAGAACAGGAAGTGTCAGAGCAGGGAAAAAAAGCAGAATCAGCGGCATATGACGTTACGATTAGTGAGGAAGGAAAAGCCTTATTAGAAAGGGAGGTGACAGGCAATGAAAGTGAACGGATTCAGTCAGGCGGCTCCGGTATCCAGCCAGATACAACAGGGGAACAGTGAGGCAGCAGCGATAAGGCAGCAGATACAGTCACTGAGGCAGGAGGTTAGCAAGCTGTCTCAGAAACAGGAGCTATCCAGCGAGGAAAAACAGAAAAAGCAGGAGCTGGAGAAGAAGATTGCGGAGCTTTTGCAGAAGTTACATAAGATGAAAGCGCAGGAAAGAAAAGGAAGGGAAAAACAGGAAGTAAAGGAAGATATTTCCGGTCCTCGCCTAAAAGAGGAGGGAAAGGGAGAAAATGTAGATAAAATTTTGTAGGAAAAGATAATTTTTTATAAAATTCTATTTACTGTTTTGTCTATATCTGATAAAATATAAAAGAATCCAGTGCAATTTTGAGGCGGACTGCCATGAAAATGACAGCGATTTACGCCAAAAGAATATCGCATGGGATTCTTTTGTTTTGCAAAAAGTCCTCTCAGCGCGGAGCGGTACAGTTCTTTCGCGTCGGACTGAGGAAAGACTGAAAGGAGAAAAGAGTTTTGAGTGAACAGGAACAAGCAGTGATTGACGAGATTTTGCAGAAGCATAATCATGACAGTACGTTAGTCATCGCCATTATGCAGGAGGTGCAAAAGGAATATCATTACCTTCCAGAAAATGTATTATGTTACATTGCGAAGGAATTGAAAATGAGTGAGGCAAAAATCTATGGAGTGGCGACATTCTATGAGAATTTTTCACTCGAACCAAAGGGGAAATACGTGATTAAGATTTGCGACGGCACGGCGTGTCATGTAAGAAAATCTGTGCCGATTCTGGAGGAATTCCGAAGGACGCTGGGGGTTTCGGAGGAGAAACCGACGACAGATGATATGCTCTTTACAGTGGAAACGGTATCCTGTCTGGGCGCCTGTGGGCTGGCGCCAGTGTGTACGGTAAATGACCATGTACATCCGGCAATGACGCCGGAGAAGGCAAAAGAGCTGATAAAACAACTGAAGGAGGAAGCCGCCAATGAGAATTAAAAATCGCGAAGAACTGATTGCCAAGCAGGCGGAGTACAGAGAGTCGTTAAACAGCCAGAGAAAGCAGATTCTGATTTGTGCCGGTACCGGATGTGTGGCAGGTGGGTCTCTGGAAATATATGCAAAGATGAAAGAAATTATCGAGGAGAAAGGCTTGAAGTGCGCCCTTGTTTTAGAGAAGGATCCACATGGAGACAGCATTGGTCTGAAAAAGAGCGGCTGTCATGGTTTTTGTGAAATGGGACCTTTGCTCCGCATTGAGCCGATGGGATGGCTCTATCTGAAAGTAAAGCTTGAGGACTGTGAGGAAATTATTGAAAAGTCGATTATCGGGGATGAAGTAATTGACCATCTTGTATATAAAGATGCGGAAGGTAATCCTTATGTTAAGCAGGAGGAAATTCCATTTTACAAGCAGCAGACACGTATTGCGCTGGAATACTGCGGACATATCAATGCAGAAAGCATTGCAGAATACATAGCGCTGGGCGGTTACAGTGCAGTGGCAAAGGCATTATTTGATATGAAACCGCAGGATATTGTAAATGAGATTACGGAGTCGGCTCTGCGTGGACGCGGCGGCGGTGGTTTCCCGGCAGGCAGAAAATGGCAGCAGGTATTAGACCAGAAATCGGAGACGAAGTATGTTGTCTGCAATGGTGACGAAGGCGATCCGGGAGCATTTATGGACCGCTCTATGATGGAGGGAGAGCCGCACCGTGTGATTGAGGGAATGTTGATAGCGGCGATTGCTACGGGAGCGCATTACGGTTATATCTATGTGCGTGCGGAGTACCCGCTGGCAGTAGAACGCCTGCAGAGAGCAATTGATAAGGCGAACGACAGAGGGCTTTTAGGTAAGAATATTCTTGATTCGGGCTTTGATTTTGATTTGCGAATCAGTCAGGGCGCTGGGGCGTTTGTCTGTGGCGAGGGAAGTGCTTTGACAACTTCCATTGAAGGAAACCGTGGTATGCCTAGGGTAAAACCGCCAAGAACGGTAGAGCATGGCCTGTTTAATCAGCCGACGGTATTGAATAATGTTGAGACGTTCTGTAATGTGCCTCCGATTATTCTGAATGGCGCCAAATGGTATCAGGGCTATGGTCCGAAAAACAATCATGGAACAAAGGCATTTGCGTTGACTGGTAATGTACAGAATACTGGATTGATTGAGGTACCGATGGGAACGACGCTGCGGGAAGTCATTTTTGATATCGGCGGCGGCGTTAAGGATGGTAATTTCAAGGCAGTACAAATCGGAGGGCCGTCCGGCGGTTGTCTGTGCATCAATGCGACAGAAGACCATCTGGATATGAAGCTGGATTTTGATTCTCTGAAAAAGGTTGGTGCGATGATTGGTTCCGGCGGACTTGTTGTTATGAATGACAAGAGCTGTATGGTCGAGGTGGCGAGATTCTTTATGAATTTCACACAGAATGAGTCCTGTGGTAAATGTGTTCCTTGTCGTGAGGGAACAAAACGTATGTTAGAGCTTTTGACAGATATTACAGAAGGCCGCGGCACAATGGAACATATTGAACTGCTGGAAAAATTGTCCGAAACTGTGTCGGCGACAGCGCTCTGCGGTCTCGGTAAGACAGCGGCGTCTCCGGTAGTATCGACACTGAAATATTTCCGCGATGAATATATTGCCCATGTGGTAGATAAAAAATGTCCGGCAGGCCAGTGCAAGGCATTGACGAATCTGCAGATTGATCCTGAACTTTGTAAGGGATGTACCAAGTGTGCACGGATGTGTCCGGTTGGTGCGATTACAGGAAAAGTAAAAGAGCCGCATACGATTGATACAACGAAATGTATTAAGTGCGGCGCCTGCAAGGATGGCTGTAACTTCGGTGCAGTCAAGGAAGTTTAGGAGGGATAAAGATGGCTAAGAATAGTAAATATATGATAATTGACGGTATCCGTGCAGAGTTTACCGACGAGAAAAATATTTTGCAGGTTATCCATAAAATCGGAATTCATGTGCCGACATTCTGTTATTATTCAGATATGTCTATTTATGGCGCCTGCCGTATGTGTGTGGTGGAGGATGAGAGGGGCAGTATCGTTGCTTCCTGCTCTACGCCGCCGAGAGATAAAATGGTAATCCGTACGAATACAGGACGGCTGCATGACTACCGGAAAATGATTTTGGAACTGCTTTTGGCTTCCCACTGCCGTGACTGTACGGTCTGTGAGAAGAACGGAAACTGCCGTCTGCAGATGCTGGCAGCCCGTTTTCGCCTGACTGAGGTGCGGTTCCCGAACACACATCCGGAGAGGATGATTGATGATTCTTCCCCGGCGATTGTCAGGGATCCGAGTAAATGTATTCTCTGCGGTGACTGTGTACGCATGTGTAATGAGGTACAGCATGTCGGGGCGATTGATTTTGCCAACCGGGGAGCGGATATGATAGTTACCCCGGCATTTAACCGGAAGATTGCGGAGACAGACTGTGTAAACTGCGGTCAATGCGCGGCGGTCTGCCCGACAGCGGCAATCACAATCAAAAAGGATTTGAAAAAGGTTTGGCAGGCGCTTTATGAGCCAAATAAAAGAGTTGTCGTTCAGGTAGCACCGGCGGTGCGTGTAGCGCTTGGCGAGGAATTTGGACTGAAGCCGGGTAAAAACTCGATTGGGAAAATTTTCACAGCATTGCGTATGCTCGGATTTGACACGGTATTTGACACAAGTGTCAGCGCAGACTTAACAATTGTAGAGGAAGCGGCAGAATTAGTTCGAAAGCTGGAAAGCGGGGATAAGGATAAGGCAAAATATCCGGAGGGAAATAAATATCCGCTATTTACATCCTGTTGTCCGGGCTGGGTTCGCTTTGTCGAGACAAAGCATCCGGATTTACTGCCGTATGTGTCGACCTGTAAATCTCCGATGGAGATGTTCGGCGCTGTCATCAAAGAGTATTATAAGCCAGCAGACAGAGAAACGGGACTGGAGACGGTTTCGGTAGCTGTTATGCCTTGTGTGGCTAAGAAATACGAAGCTGCCCGTGAAGAATTTACAAGAAATGGCGTGCCGGATGTGGATTATGTCATTACGACAAAGGAATTGATTCGCATGATTAAGGAGCTGGGTATTCAGTTTGATGAAATCGAGCCAAGCTCACCGGATATGCCGTTCAGCATTTCCTCCGGCGCCGGCATGATTTTCGGTGTAACCGGTGGTGTAACAGAGGCGGCGCTCCGCCATGTAGCCGAGAAGGATAATGCAACATTGCGCGAACTGGAATACTCTGGAATCCGTGGGTTAGAAGGGGTTAAAGTAGCCGAGGTGGAAATTCAGGGTAAGATGCTTCGCATCGCAGTGGTCAACGGGCTTGGAAATGCGGATACTCTGATTGAGAAAATCCGCTCCGGTGAGGAAAGCTTTGACTTTGTCGAGGTTATGGCGTGTCCGTATGGATGTATCGGCGGCGCCGGTCAGCCGTTCGGCTATCAGTCAGTAAAAGAGGAGCGCGCGCAGGGTATGTACAAAGCCGATAAATCAGCGATTATTAAACGCTCGGAGGAAAATCCGGTAGTCAGCCAGTTGTATGAGACCGGTGTTCTGAAAGGCAGGAGCCATGAACTGCTGCATGTAAACTATATTAAGGAGAGCGAATAGGCCAGCAGAAGAAATGGAAGAACTCGCGGTAAAAAAATAGAAATTTTTCACAGAAGATAAAAGAGTATTGGAAAACAAGCTTTGAAATTCGTGTTGATTTTAAGGCTTGTTTTTCATCTTTTAAACATTTTTTAAAAAAATAAAAAAATTTCATTTTTCTTGTAGGAATTTCTCCTCTGAATTTGTTCTTTAGGGTAGAGGGACTTTTTTATTCATACCAGTATTGCTGGGTGTAGTGCCTCAAAAGAATATAGAAGGAGGAAAGAAAATAAAAAAAACATTATATAAAATGGTAAGCAGGGCGGCTGTTTTTGTTTTGCTGCTTGCCAGCCTGTTTGCGGGTGTCATGGCAGATAAGCATACTGCCGCCGCTGCTGAGAGCACGGTAAAAATATTTATCGGCGATAGCAAGACAGCAAGGCACCACATGGCTATCGTGCAGGGAGAACTTTCGGATGAATACAGTTTCTCGGTAAAGGGGCATGAGGTAAAAAGCAGTACCTACACCAGCAGTAATCCGACATCGTTTCAGATTACAGCGGCGGCAAACGGCACCTGCAAAGTAAAGGCTGTCTCAGAGGGAACCGGGCTTGTGACACTGACAGTAAAAACCACAGACGGTCAAACCTTGACCGAAAAGGTGTTTGTGTCCGTGTACAAAAAGGTTACTGCCTGTCAGGCAGAGGCGGTAAGAGGGACGGATGTGTACCGCGGCGCTTCTTTGAGCGCAGGCGTGGAAAATGCGGACAAAAAGGGAACGCTTTCCAAAGGGGAGGACGTGACTGTTATCGCCACCTGCGGGGACTATTACCTGTTCCGGGCAAAGAGCGGAATTACTTACGAAGATGACAAAGACACCGGGTTTGCCAAAAAGAAAGATATCAAAATATTAGTGGAAAAGGTTTCAATACGGGAGAAAAATGTTTCCGTGGAAAAAGGAAACAGTACCAAGCTGAGTGTGACAGTCAGTCCGGGACTGGCGACCGAAAAGGCAGTCATATGGAAAACCGGAAGCAGTAAGACGGCTTCCATCAATGCCGCCGGGACGGTCAGTGCGAAGGCAGAAGGGACGACCACGGTTTCTGCGACAGCAAAGGACGGGAGCGGCAAGTCGGACAGCATATATCTGTCTGTGTATAAAAAGGTGACAGAGACTTCGGGATATCTTAAAGCAGATGCTGATCTTTATGCCGTGGGAAAGGATAAGGTTTCCATCGGCAAGGGAAAGAGGGGAATCAAACTTACCGTGATTGGCGTCTGTGGAACGTACTATCGCGTAAAAACAGCGGAAAACCTGGTAAGCGCCGTCTACGGGGGACTTTCCTACGTGCCGAAAACCAAGGTGGCAATCCCGGTCGTGGGCGTAACGTTGAATAAGAAGAAGGCGACCATGCAAGTGGGAAAAAAGCTGCCGCTTACGGCGACCGTCAGTCCAACAATGGCAGACAATAAGAAGGTGACATGGAAAAGCAGCAATAAAAAGATTGCTTCCGTAAACGCCAAAGGAGAGGTAACAGCGAAGAAGGCGGGATGGGCAGTGATAACCGCGACTTCCGTGGATGGAAAGAAAAGTGGGAGCTGTGAGGTGACTGTGACAGAGACAAAATATGGGAATACACAGACGGCAACATCAAAACCGACTCTCTATATCGAAACCGAGGGGATGGGAAGCATAGAATGGACCGTATCAAATCTTGAGGAATATAATGGGTTTATCCTATACCTGAATGGAAAAAAATACAAGAACTATACTTGCAGGACAAGGTGCGGCGCGACTTTGAAAGAACTGAAAAAACTGAAAGTAAATAAAACGTACAAAATAAAGGTCAGGACCTATTTAAAAGCTGGCAGTAAAACGACGTACAGCAACATGAGCGATGAGCAGACCTACAAGGCGGGAAAAATTAATATCAACGCTAACGTCGTAAAAAATAAAGCGATTACCGTCAGATGGGGTGATGTGGAAGGTGCCCGCAGTTTTAAGGTATACCGTGCCAAAAAGAAAAAGGGAAAGTATAAGCTGATAAAATCCGTGGGCAAAAAGAAAAAGATAAATTCATATAACACAGGCGGAATCTATCTGCCGACAAAATACCGGTTCGCCAAAGGCAAACTGGAAATCCACGTATATCTCGAATTTGTGACTTACTATGATACCGGAAAGGTGGATGCCGACGGGGAAAAAGTATACGAAAAACAGAAAGCGGCGGTTCAGAGCAAGGTATTGACAGAAAGTTATATCCTTATGTTTAAAGAAGGACTTCAAAATGCTTATCAGATTGATGTATTCGGGGGAAAGGGAGATTTCAAGGAGGGAGTAAATTTTAAAACACAGATGTTTATCCATGAAAAGGGAAAAGAAAAATATCACGCCAGACAGAAATTCATCGAAGTATTGATTGGCGGGGAATGCCCGAACTGTACAAAGCCCGGCAACCACTGGTATCATGCAGATTCTGGTTTAAAAGCAACTGGCTATAGTGAGTATGGTAGGGCTACACCGATTATTTATATGCCAACGCATGAGCAGGTAAGGAAAAATGATGCTTCATGCGGTGGACAAAGACACAGGGAGACCATATGTAAGTTCGGAAAGCTTTGCGACATATGGTCGGAATAAAATATCTCCAGTAATCAGGGATAAAAGAGATTTGCAGCCGGAAGGTGAAAAAAGAGAGGAGAATTAGTGTGAAAGATAGTAGAGGGCAGCCATAAATGGGCGCACTCAAATAAGCTGTCAAAGGCAGGCAACTTTTTGAGGTATTATTGATTTGTCAAATTTATTCAAGAAACTAATGGTTCATCAGGAGGAAGTAATCCCTCTCGTTGTAACAGTTTCTTGGCTTGCTTGATAGCTTTCGCCTTTTGTTTTTCAACAAGAGCTACAGGCATATCGATTTTGTAAAGATCGCTCGGATTCCACTGTTCACCAGTAGACAGCATCTGGTAGATAGCGGTAAGAATCATACGGGCAATAGCGATAATGGCTCTTTTCTTGCCACGGCGTTTAACAAGTGATTCATATTTCTTTTTGTAGTAAGGAGATTTGTTGGATTTTACGGCTGCATGAGCACACTGTACTAATGCAGGTTTGAGGTAGACTCCAGCACGCATAATCCGAACAGACTTCTTCTTACCACCGGTTTCGTTGCATCCTGGTGTTAAGCCAGCCCAGCAACATAAACGCTTGGAACTTGAGAACTGAGACATATCCGTACCGATTTCGGAGATGATAGTGATGGCACTAGCACGTTTGACACCCGGAATGGTACAGAGAAACTGGATAGCATTCTCAAAATCAGGATTAGAAGAAATCATATTTTCTATCATTTTATCAACATCGTTGATTTCAGCTGTGATATAATCCATATGTGCGCGGACAAGGCGCATACGATATTTTTGGGCATCAGTCATCGGATATCCTTCGACGGATTCTATAACAGCATCTTCTTTGGATTTGAGGCTCCTAAGAAGCTTAGATGCGATTTCTTCGTGGTTAATGGATGTACCCGACTGTTCAAGCAGATAGTCGATAATGGATGTGGATGACTTTCCAAAGATATCGGAAACAACAGAATCTAATGCAACATTACAGACGGTAAGAGCGTTCTGATATCTATTCTTTTCACTTGAACGGCAGGAAACAAGCTTATAACGATAGCGAGTGTATTCCCTAAGAATACGGACTTTCTTGCAAGGAATATAACTGCCTTTGACAAGTCCAAGACGGAACAAATCTCCAATCCATTTAGAATCTTTGGTATCATCTTTGTTGCCTTTCACCGCCTTTACCCATTTAGGATTGGCAATGACAACATGGATATCATCTTCCAGAAGATTAAAGACAGGAACCCAGTATTTACCTGTGGATTCCATACAGACATCATGGCAATCATTGTCAAGAAGCCATTGCTTGAATTCAAGAATTGAATTGTTAAAGGTGGAAAAGCGCTTCTTTTTGTAAGAGGGCTCAATACCACCAGTAGTTTTGACGATTGTGGCAACGAGAAATGATTTATGAACATCGACACCACAACAGGTTTGGTAAGTAACTTTCATAGTCAGACTCCTTTCGTAAAAGATAAGAAGCCATTGACTGAACTGCCACACAATTAAACTAAGGCGTTTAAACAATTCTTAGTGTACGGATTCGTGATGCCACTTATTTGTGCTTGAAAAGGCAGAACTTACACTGATTAAAATGCTGTCTAAAACGAAGAAAGTTATTACAACTCCTCCTCCCGTGCTTTGTAGTGTAGCTTCTCACAAACTATTTTACAGCACAGCGTAGAGAGTTGGAACACTTTCATTACTATTTGTGCCGCCAGCTGAAGGCGGCGGAATGGAGATTAAAATGAAAGCAATAAGTAAAAAAGTAAAAACGGTAGCAATTATATTTACAATGCTGACAGCGGTTATCTTGTCAGATAATCGCGTCAAGGCTGTAGACAATACAGCAGCAGTTCAGCCACCGGACAACATCCAGTCCATTCGTAAATCGAATACATCCATCCGGGTTAAGTGGAGGACCGTTCTGAACGCAGACGGATATATCATTTATCGCTGTAAGCCATCATCAAAGAAGTAT
>DEUM01000047.1:0-13094 GCA_002362575.1 Lachnoclostridium sp. UBA3262
TCTTTTTCCAATCAAAAATATTTTAGCACACCCGGCATACACTGTAAAGACAGCTTCTTTCCGGAGGAAAAACGTGCAATCTCTTTTAGCGCTAAACCAACTTTTATGGAGCGGCCCGGCACTTATTCTTCTGCTTGGCCTCCATCTATATCATACCTTTCATTATTCCTTTATTCAGCGTCATATCGTAAAGGGTATCCGCCTGTCACTTGGCAGCGATACAGAAAGTGCTCCTCACGGCTTCAGCCGTTTTGGTTCACTGACAACAACTCTCGCCGCCACCCTCGGCACTGGAAATATCGTAGGTGTTTCCACCGCTGTCTATCTGGGCGGCCCCGGCGCCATTTTCTGGTGCTGGCTTACCGGTGTTCTCGGCATGGCAACCACCTATGCCGAAACCTATCTCTGTACCAAATACCGTTTTGCCGACAAAGACGGAATACTCCGCGGCGGTCCTATGTATATCCTGAAATTTGTCCTTGGGAAAAAAAAGCTTGCCATCCTTTACAGCACCGCCCTCTGTCTGGCCTCCCTTGGCATCGGATGCGTCACACAGAGCAATGCCATTACCGATACCTGCCGTCAGGTGTTTGGTGTCATGCCTGCAATTACCGCCATCCTGACCGCTTTCTTGGTCGGATTGATTCTGCTTCAGGGAAAACAGTGGATAGAAAAATTTTCAATGGCTGTCGTTCCTTCCATGGCGATTTTCTTTTTCGGCGGCTGCCTGCTTTACCTGATTTTGCACTCGGATTACCTGTTCCCTGCATTGTCGCAAATTTTTTCTTCTGCTTTCGGTCTTTCCCAAATCGGAGGGGGGCTTGCCGGATTTACAGTCGGAAAGGCAGTCCGCTACGGTATCGCAAGAGGGCTTTTTACAAACGAAGCAGGGCTTGGTACAGCGGGACTTGTCGCTGGAAGCTCTGCCGAAGAAAAAGCTGAAAATCAGGCGCTTATTTCCATGAGCGCCACCTTCTGGGACACCGTTGTCCTCTGTGCCGTTACTGGGCTTGTCCTCGCCGCTTTTCAAATGGAGTATCCGGCAGAATGGCCGCTTTTATCCGCCGGCTCGCTGACTGCTGCCGCCTTTGCCAAGCTTCCCTTCTTTGGTGATGAAATACTGGCGGCTGCCATTATCTGTTTTGCTCTTGCCACACTCGTGGGCTGGAGCTTCTTTGGCAGGCAGGGCTTTGATTTTTTGTTTCACGGAAAGGGAACCTCCCTGTACCACTATCTTTATATCGTAATGATTTTTATCGGCGGCGTCATGCCTCTCACCCTTGTCTGGGAATTGACGGATTTTATCAATCTTTTTCTCTTGATTCCCGCCTTTTATATGCTTATACGGTGTCGTAACATTGACAAATTTTAGCATTTCTTGCATTATTTACAAAAAAAACATACAATTTTCGTAAATAAAGTATTATAATTACACTATACTAATAGGTAAACCGCAAAGGAGGAATGTTACGAGATGTCCGTAAAAATAGCAACGAAGTTTAAGGAATGGATATATTTTCATATTGCAAAGGAAAAAACAGACTTTATGAGCTTGAACCGTCTGCGCCTGAATCTCTCTGTGACAAGTACACTTCCTTCTAGGGAATCCTATGTCTTGCAATCACGAAAGGGCAGTAAGCGTATTCAGCAGGCTATGGGAGATACCTCTCTATCCTTTGACACAATGGAAGTAATATTGAATCCATACGGACAGGCGCCTCTGACCGCCGTTGCCATTTTTCATACAGCGGAGTCATGCTGTGTGTCCTATACGGTAGCCGGACATTCTGCCCGGAGTGAGTACAGACAGGAAATAAAAGAAGCGGCTACCTCTCATTTTGTGCCTATCTGGGGGTTATATCCGGATGAAGACAACCTTATCACCATGACACTGGTTGATTCCGGCTCTAACGTGATTTCCTCAAGAACCATACACATAAAAACAAAACCATTGCCAATAGAGCTGGAAGAAGATCCAAAAGATTCCTCCTATCCGATTTTTCGCGATAACGAGGGTGCTATCCGTTATTACTTGACAGTTCCAGCATATCGTTCGGAACTCATCGGCATTTCCGGCGAGCGGTATCTGCTGGCAGAAGACGGAATTGCTACTCCTACCCCTTCCGGTCCACAGCCTACCCGCCTTCATGAGCTAAATCTGCTCGGATGCTTTTATCGGACATACTATATCGCCACCGGAATCCACAATGGCATGTGCGAAAAGGAACCCGGCGGAAATCTCCTTGTTTCGAGTAATTCCCTTCCCTCACAGACAAGTGATATAATATTGGAAATAGACAGGCAGACGGGTGCTGTCGTAAAACGCCAAAAACATCTGTCCTCCGAAACCGTGTTTCCCTCTCCTATCTCATTTACAGACATTCCCTGCATATCAAACATAAAATGTTTTATGCCGGAAACTCTTGACGAAATATCATATTCTATCGTTGGCTGGCTAAATGCCCCAACATTGTATCAGGGTGCTTCCATTGAGACGACGGATGCTGTCAACTTAATTCAATTGAGAAGAAAATATAACCTTCATTTGGTTGTGTCTGGAGATACCTTGTTGATAAGGATAGGGGATTGCCAGATTCAGGAAATATTGTTTGCAAAAATTGACAGGATTTATCAGATGGATATGACTCCATTTTTATCTACAGAGGAAAACTCTGTGCCTGAGCGCTATACGCTGGCAGTTCCTTTTACCGAAATGTACAGCGGCACTTACCGGATTGTCCTGCGCTTTGCTGATGGCGGACAGGAGGTCTTGTCCGATACGGTTACGCTTTCCCGGACGAGGCAGAGCTGATAAATACACGCCTGTAAAGTCACCCCTCTGCTACATCCCCCCGGCGAAGCTGCGTGTCCGCCGGAATACTGTGCAGAGCTCTCTTCCCAAGTATCTGCTCGTATTCCTCCGCCAGAATTTCTCCGGTTCCCGGACGTTTTACCCACAGGTTCTCCCTTGTGAACAGTTCTCCTTCTTTTACCGGGGCTATCGTCACCACTGTCGCAAAGGCAAAATCTATCGTCACCTGCTCCTCTGCGAGAGCTTTTTTCTCTCCGCCAAGCATCTGCGGAATTTCTTCCGCCGCCAACAATAAATCCTTTAATCCTGCTTCATCCATGGAACAAGGCACGTCCGGTCCTGTCCTCTCCATCGTATCCGTAAAATGCCGTTCTGCCAGAACTGCGCCGAGTGCCATCGCCGCTTTACAGGCATTGTTATTCAGGCTGTGGTCTGACAGCCCGACCGGGATATCCGGAAATTCCTTCATCATTTCCACCATTGCTCCGAGCCGGATCTGCTTTGGCTCGGTCGGATATAAATTCGTAGTGTGCAGCAGGGCATATGGCACGCCGCGCCGCTCCAGAATGTTGACTGCCTTACTGACAGATTCGATATCATTCATTCCTGTCGAAACTAACATTGGCTTCCCAAAGGAAGCAACATGGTCAAGCAGCGGATAGTTGTTCATCTCACCAGAGCCAATCTTATATGCAGCTACTCCAAATTCTTCCAGCCGCTCCGCCGCCGCTCTCGAAAACGGCGTACTGAGAAATACCATGCCAAGTTCCTCTGTGTAGCGCTTGAGCTCTGCTTCTTCCTCCCTGTTCAGGGCACAGCTCTCCATCACATCATAGATGGAAACATCCGCATTTCCCGGCACTACCTTCCTTGCCGCCGGCGCCATTTCATCCTCCACAATATGTGTCTGATGTTTTATCAGCCTTGCCCCCGCCCGATGCGCAGAATCTACCATCTCCTTTGCCACGGACAGACTTCCCCCATGGTTAATACCAATCTCTGGTATTACAAGCGGGCGGCAGCCAATCCCCACCTCAATATCTCCAATTGAAAATACTTTCTTACCCATATCTTACCTCTTTTCTATTCGGTGACCGTATAAAGAAAGCTGTTTCCTCTCTTTCCTACCCGGTCTACAATTCCCAGATAATATAATACATTCAGCGCCGTCTGCGCTTTTTTGACTGTCAGCTTCGTTGCCTTTGCATACTCTCTGGAATCAAATTGTTCCAGTTCCGGCGGAACCAGCATCCGGTAGTCCTCCACGCAGTCCAGACAAAGCTCCTCCACTAACCCGGTCGGCACTCTGTCATGACGGCAGGAGCCCTTTTTCCTGTCCTTACTCCATCCGTTCAAAAGCCTTGACTCCTCCACGTCAATCAGTAAAATATGTACGGAAAGATTTGGCTCTTTTAAGAACGGTTTTATTTTGTAAAGTTCATGGAAAACTGCATAGGGCGTTCCCTTTTTCGGGGACTTCCGCCTATCTGTAATCTCTCCTGTCTCCTCGTCAATCCAGCGCAGCCATTTCGTCGCAGGGACCGGATATACAATCGTCACATGATAAAGCGGCAGAAAGGATTCCAGCTTTGACCTCATCGTATTAAAATTCGCAGTCTGAATTTCATACACGTTTCCCTCCCGGTACACATCCGCCACATACCCCTCTAATGGAACTTCGTGAAAATCCTCATCCGGCTCTACATAGTTTTTAACCACGGCATGGAGTGTCTTTTCGCCAAGCGTTCCGATACCGTGGTTCTCATGTTCCCTTGATAATATTTTTGCCAATGCCTGATTAAACTGTATCTTGTCCATAATATGCGTTTGCACCATGTTTTCTAAAATAATGTTTGTCAAGCAGATACTGCGGTGCGTGCTTTACCCTCGGATTCAGCGTCAGCGTATGGTGTGCCATCTCTGCCACCTTATCCAGCACAACGGCATTGTATACCGCATTGGCAGGGGAAGTCCCCCACGAAAACGGACCGTGGTTCTTCACTACGATACCCGGCACCTCCAGCGGATCCCTGTCGCCTATTGTCTCCACAATGACAATTCCTGTATTTCTCTCATAATCTACATTGATTTCCTCAGCGGTCAAATCCCTTGTACATGGAATATCCCCATAAAAATAATCCGCATGCGTCGTACCCAGCGCAGGAATCGCCATGCCTGCCTGTGCAAAAGTCACCGCCCATGTCGAATGTGTATGTACCACTCCCGCCAGAGTCGGATATGCCTTGTACAACTCAATATGCGTTGCGGTATCGGAGGACGGGCGGTAACGCCCCTCTACTACATTCTGCTCAAAATCTACAACAACCATGTCTTCCGGGGACAGTTCTTCATATTCCACTCCACTCGGCTTGATAACAACATAATTATGTTCCCGGTCTATGCCGCTTACATTTCCCCATGTGTATATAACCAGACCTTTTTCCTGAAGCTCCATATTTGCCTCATAAACTTCTTTTTTTAATTCTTCTAACATAGATGATTTACCTCCATTCTGTATGCTTCCATATTAGCCCATCACAATCAACCACTTTGACCTTATTATACTCACTTTTTTCTTTTCTGTAAATATCTTTTCCCTGCAGTTTATTTGTGGTACACTGTTTATTAGCTTGATTGAGCAGGAAAGGAAATATTGCCATGAATAACCTGATATACAGTATGAACGCTACACTTCCCATTTTTCTAATGATTATTCTGGGGAAGGTTCTCTCCCGCCTACATATCATAGATGAACACTTCACGAAGGTAACGGACAAATATGTTTTTACTGTTGCCCTGCCTGTCCTTGTTTTTAAGGATTTGACAGAGGGCGATATCCGCAGTTGTTTTGATGGAAAATATGTTCTCTTTTGTTTTTTAGTAACACTCTGCAGTATTCTCGCTATCTGGGGGCTGACAGAGCTGTTTATGAAAGAGGAATCGGAAAAGGGAGCATTTATTCAGGCGTCATACCGGAGCAGCGCTGCCATTCTCGGTCTGGCTTTCATTGACAATATGTATAACGGAGCGGGACTGGCTCCCTTGATGATTATCGGAGCAGTTCCCCTCTACAATATTTTTGCCGTCATTATCCTGACGCTGAAAGGGGAAAAAGAAGGACAGGAAGCATTTTCACATACTCTGAAGACAACCGTGATAAAAATTTTTACAAATCCGATTCTGCTTGGTATTCTTATCGCCCTTCCTTTCGCCTTTTGGAGTCCGGACTTTCCTCCCTTTGTGGAGAAGACGATAAACAACATTGCCGGCACTGCGACCCCGCTTGCTCTGATTTCTATCGGAGCCGGCTTTGAAGGGCGGAAGGCTATCAAAAAAATAAGGCCGACTCTCGTCGCCTCTTTTATCAAGCTTATTTTACTCGCCGCACTCTTTCTGCCCCTTGCCGTATATATGGGCTACCGCAATCAGGAGCTTATGGCAATCCTTATCATGCTTGCCTCCCCCGCCACCGTCTCCTGTTACATTATGGCGAAGAATACAGGGAATGACAGTATCCTTACTTCCAGTATCATTGTACTGACAACCCTGCTCTCCTCCTTTACTCTGACGATGTGGATTTTTATATTACGCCTTATGAACGTGCTGTAGGCATTTGGCAATCAGCAGGGTAATCAATATAATGCTGTGCGTAACAATAAGAACCGCGCCAAAACGTGTCTGTGGAACCAGCAGTAAAAAAGCTGCTGCCATCTGTATTATCATGGTAATGCGTGCGCGCTTCCCATACACTTTTTTTTCAATGGAATCCAAAGGCTTGTTTTTTGCCTCTATGGGCACCAGCATTAAAATACATATCCCCATCACAGACTCCCACAGGCATATCCATGGCAGCACACCGGGTATTCTGCTTGTCAGCGTCTGCAAAAGGACAATTCCCGCCACCGCCACTGCCATGATAAGGGAAGACATCCAAAAACACCCTTTCGAGGTTTTGCAATGATATCCCCCTGCATACCGTCTCAGTGAAACAAATGAAAGTACAAAGAAAACAATTTCCAGCCACCTTCCGCTAAGAACCCCAAGCACAACCGCGACAGAAATGTTTGCCAGCTCATCGATTAACAGGTTCATGCCGTACTGGTATAATTCATCGTCCTCTGAAAAAATTTTTTTGGCTTCGTTTCCCTTCATCATGCTATGTCTTCCTCCTGCTTAAAATTTTGTTATCATTACATTGAGCAAAAGCTCATACAGTCTTTTGTATTTATAATTAACGGAAAATATACCGACGCTGATATAAACACATGCGAGCAGCAGTGCCGACATGATAAAAAAGAAGCTTAACATGCTGGCTGCCTGAACATATAAACCACCGCCCTCTCCCTGATACAGGCAAATACAGGATATCGTACCCGCCAGACCAAGAATTCCGACAAAGGAAATCTTCTCCTTTTTCTTTCTCTCCTGCTCATTATATGTTATCCGTGCCCGCACCTCATCTATAACCAGACCAAGTTTATTGTATGTATCAATATCTAAATGATTTAAAACCTTTTCCATACACTCCATGTCGTTTGAATACTCTGCCAGACTTTGCTTTTTTTGAGTGGCTCCTCTCTGTAAACGGCAGTAAAATAAAAGAAAGGCTGTAACAAAACCAACTATCGTTAATCCGGTCTGCACAACCAAGCTGCGAGTATATATTTGATTTATTGCAAGCAGTATCATGGTAACAATCAGAAAAAACAATCCCTTTTTTACCATTGTTCCTCCCTTTATCCGGTCTGTATTTCGTATTTTTTCAAACTCAGTAATGATTATATCGCCCAAAGCGCATCCCCCTTTTCTTTCCTGATTGGTTCTTGTTTTTATATATTTCAGGCATCTGTACCCAACAGGCACGGTGGGGTGTCCTCTCCCCTCTTCCTATCAGGCACAGAAAGCCTAAAACACAATGTTAGTGAGCGGCCAGCTTAGAATTTACGCATAGCCTTTACGGAGTCTGGTTCCTCCTGCTGGCCGAACAGCCATGCACAGCATGAATTTGCTGTACCCGATACCAGAAACAGTGCAAACGATGCGATAACACCGCTAGCCATACATTTTTGAATGAGTCTTTTCATCTCTTTCACCTCCTGTTTTTACATTAGAATTATTTTGCAAATATAGTTATAATGAAACCTTAATATCTTTACAATATAAGCGGCAAAATTATATCGTTTTTTGGCGATTTTGGTCGAGTTTTCTCTTTTTAAGGGAATTTTTTTCAAATCCTACCCAATCCGGCGCCGCCGGATTCCCTGCTAAGTACAAATGTATTTCTTAAAATCCTCCTGAAACAGTTTCCACTTTTTTGATGCGATTGCCAATTCTCCGCCATCCGGAAGCATTACTTTTTTCCGGTTCACTCTCGCAATGTATCTCATATTAACTATGTAACTGTCGTGCGGCCATGAGAATCCATATTTACAAATTCTCTTATATATACTATCCAGATGCTCTGATACAGTAATTTCGGAATGATTTGTCAGGTAAATCCTGGTTCCTCTTTTCTGCTTTTCACAATATAAAATATCATTTATCTCCAGCGATATTTCCCTGTGCGGCGTCATAAAATTCTCAAACTTGCGCTGTCTGCGGTATTCCGCCAATGTTTCCGCAACCTGATGCTCTATCTTATCAGTCCCTGCATCCTTTCGAATGTAGCGGAATACATTTATCTTAAATATATCTGCCTGCGGAAAGCCTATGTTCGTGCAAAAGTCTATAATTGCCCTTTTGTTCTGCTCCCTGAACTTTCCTGCAAATATATGGCCATTTCCATCCGGCAGGTCTACATCCATAAATAAAATATCTAACTCCTTCCACTTTGGAAAAGAAAATAAACTGGCGCCATCCGGGAAAAAATATATCCTTATACTGTCCTCCCTTGTATAGCTTTTACGAATAATGTTTACTAAAAATTTCCGGTATTGTTCATTGTCTTCACAAATTCCAATACGGCAAAATTTCTTATCCGTAACCATATGAAATTCACCTATGACCTCTGATTGAATTACTAAACTGTACTCAACACGACCTGATGAATAAATATTTTATCTTCGAATAAAATGCTCTCTACTCCGTTGCAGCGCCTTACCGCCGCACGAATACTATCTAACCCATGGCCATAATGGTTATTTCCTCTCTTTCTGGAAACCAAACGGCCCCCTCTTTTCTTTGGCTCTGTTTTATAGTTATTTTTTACATAAATAAACAGCATACTTCCATTATTTTTCATGTCAATGGTCGTTTCTACAAAACCACTCTGTAAGACTTCACTTGCCGCCTCGATTGCATTGTCTAAAAGATTACCCAGAACAATTATCAATTCCTTTGGCACAAGCGCTCCGGTATCGATTACCGTTTCTATTTCCACTTCAAACTTTATTCCTGCCTTATCCGCCAGATCCTTTTTACTTCCAAGTATCGCATTGAGCAGGCTGTGGCTGCAGTACTGTACCTTATTCGCCTCTATAATCTCCTCATTAATCTCTTTTAAAATCCTGCCCGCCTGCTCCGCTTCACCGCACGCCAAAAGCCCGTCCACTGACTGTATAATATGCTTAATATTGTGCAAATACCGGCTATTCTTCCGGTTCAGCTTCTCTATCCTCTGATAATGCTCCACCTCAAGTTCCGTAATCTGTTCCTCGAGCTCATACTGGTTTTTTATCTCCATCGTCACTGCATAATCCTCAAAAATATGCAATAAAATTGCATTTGCAAACAGCACTGCTATGCTGCTGACAAGCAAGGCAATATATAATGAATCATTTGCCCCTCCCCCAAAGGACATAACCGAAAACAAAATAAACATAGAGGATACCGGCATAATTAAAAAGGTAAAAAATGTTTTCTGTGGCAGACGTCCTATATGTCCCTTTGAAAATCCCTTTGCCACCAGCAATAAAATAAGAAACGCAATCAGCTTGCTTATCATTCCAAATCCTGCATAGCGTAAAATATGCTCACTGTCAATATCTTTCACTCCGATTCCAAATGCAATTAAGTATAATATAAGCTCACTTATACACTGTGTAATGACAAAAAATACTGCATAAATGTTTCTCCACCAAACTGAGCCCACAAATAATATAAGAGTACCGGCCCAGCAAACCGCAAAAAATGTAACTATCACTATTGTCGAGTTTCCGTATATGTTGGAAATCTGATTTAATATTGCCATTCCCAGCAGCACAAGATACTTTTTCCAACGCTCGTCAAATCTTGGTTGCAGAAAGCTTTTCCCAACGTCCCAGAATACAAACATTTCGAATATGCATATGCAAATATTTGTTGCAATTAGCAGATGGCTGTTCAGCCATACCAAAATTTCTGACATGTTTTCATCTCCTGCCTAATATAAATCTGCGAAACGCCATTTCAAACTTCTTACGGTACGCCCTTGAAACACTCAGCTCTATTCCTTCCACCATCTGAATATATGTTTTCTGATATCCTGCCACGTGTTCCATATTTACCAGATAACTATTGTGAGACTGGGCAAAGCCGGAAGCGCCCAGCCGTTCCTTCATCTCGCGGAGGCTTTCTCTTACCGTATAAACATGTTCGCCTTCTTCCTGCATTACGTGTATGTAACAACCGTGTTTTGCCAATTCAATATAGGAAATTGTATGCACTGCTATCTTTACAATGTCCCTCGCATCCTTGGCGTAAACATAATGGACTTCCTTTCTCTCCATACACCTTTCCAATATCTCTTTCATTTCCCGCCTCAGCTTATCCGGCGACATATCCTTTTGGAGATACCGGAACGGCCGCAGATGGAAAATATCCGGCGATGGCTCTCTCATGCCCGTATAAAATACGAGCAGACTCTTTACTTCTTTGTTCCTCAAATACTCTGCCAGTTCTTCTCCTGACATATCTGGCATGACACAATCTAGGACAATAACATCATAGTCCTTTTCCTCTGCTATAAACTCCTGCGCGTTTCTGAAAATATCACAATTTGTTTCAAAGACTCTGTCATCAATATAGTTAATTAACTTTATAGCATCCTCTTCTACATCATCACAGATTGCTATTTCTATCATTTTTTCCTCCAAAAATCCATTGGTAAAAAACCCCCTCACCCTAAAGAACAAATTCAGAGGGCATTTTCCTACAAGATTTTTTAAATTTTTTTATTTTTTTTTGAAAAAAGTGAAAAATTCCCCCTAAAAAAGTGAAATAATTACCTTTCTATCTATATATAACGAAAAAAAATTACAAAATGACTCAATTCATTAAAAAAAAGTGATATTTTTTTCATATCACTTTTTTTAGTCTTTTTATATGGCTTTTCGACAGCGTTTTTCTATCCTTTTTTATCAGGCTACGATACTCTGATTACGATTGCTTTACTGTTTTTTCCATTGTGGGCCTTTGCGTGGATTTTGCAGGTACCCTTTTTCAGCGCCTTAACCCTTCCTTTCTTATCAACCACCGCTACTTTTTTATTCAAGGAACACCAACGGACATCTTTGCTGACTAGCTTCTTTCCCTTCTCCCCGGTTATCTTTGCTTTTAGTTTTAGTGTCTTACCTTTTTTTAGCTTTCGCTTTCCACTCTTGTTTAATGTTACCTTGGTTGCATTGCTGAGTGTGTCAGAGAAGACTACCGCACTGACAAGGTAACTCCGTTTTGCATATATTTTCTTCCTGTTTTTTTCTTTGTAGGAGCGGACATAGTAAGTTCGTTCCTGTCCTGCCGGAATGTCCTTATCTATCCAGACAGTCGACGCATTTCCTTTCAAATCGGCTGCCAGCTCCGCCTTACCGTCTCCCACTTTTCTGTAAACGGCGTAACCCTTTGCCTTTTTTACCCGGTTAAAAGAGAGCGCCTGCGAGGTCCTTGAAACCGGGATAACACGAAGATTCTCCACTTTCTTTGCGACCTTACTGCTATAAGGTATCGCTCCTGTTATTTTCAGCTTTTTGCTCATCGGATTCTTTACTCGGACTTTGTTTGATATCGGTAAAAAGCGAAGTCTTGTTTCACTGTTCTTTTTAAATTGTAAATCATCGCTCTCAAAATCACAGACTCCGGTTAGATTCGTCATCTCGATGCCTCGTTTGCTGTTTTTTAATTCTACGTTTGTGCCAGTTGCGGTTACTGCAATAAAAGAATCCATTGTCAGAACACTGTTTGTACAAATATCTACCCACATATTATTTCCACTTACATAAATATCAGAGCTATCCTTAGTATAAACTACAGAAACAGCCGTTGCACTTTTAGCCTCAATTGAACTAAACCATTTCTCATTACATAACCGAATATAACTTAATTCCTTTTTGCTTTGATAAATAAATTTACTACTCATATCAACGGTAATACGTCTCCCTTTCAAACCAAATTTTTCATTTTCATATATTCTCATATTCCCAGAAATTTTCCTATCTTTATAAACCAGCTTTTTCCCTTCTGCATTTGTCAATTCAAAGGAATCCGCTCGATAAAAATCTATTTTGATTTTATTGACAGGAGTAGCCCGAACCACTCCGTTTGAGAAAACGATACCAAACAATAACAACGATAATAAACTTAAAATTTTCTTCATAATAACATTCCTCACTTTCTATTAATCTTTATTGCATCAAATATGCTGAAATCGTCTATAAATTCACAGTCATACATATTTCCATACTCTGAACTCTTTACTTTACCCGTTTTTTTATTTATCTTTATATAAATCTCCTCCTTGGAACCATTCGGATCATATGCGGAAATCCAAACATATCCCTTTTTCGTTTTCACATATTTTTTTAACACAATCTCATGATCACCACTTGAATGGGAAAAACCAAATATTTGAAGTCTGTTTTTCTTGGCATTTTTTATCAGCCGGGAACAGGTCTTTTTATTGCAATCTATAGTTTTTCTCTGCATATATGTTTGTGATAGCTGATAATAGTTTATTAAACTCATTACCCTTTTATCATTTTCCGGCAAATCCAAATACCGCAAAGTATAGGGCTCACCTCTTTTTGATTTGCAATATTTTCTAGCATGGATTTTCTTTCCTCTGTTCAATGCCACTACAGCACTCATTCCATAACAAGAACCCTCCCACAACTTATGACTTTCCCCCCTTACATATTCCCTTATCTCTGCATATGTGTCTTTCGCGTATTTTCCACTATACAATCTTTTAATTAGCTTATCCTTATCTTTCTTCGTCATATAATACTTCGAAGATGCACCAAAAGCATCATCATGATTATCAAACCGAAAAATATACTGCCCATTTGGATTTATATTTGTCGCCGAAATC
>DEUM01000047.1:13326-75002 GCA_002362575.1 Lachnoclostridium sp. UBA3262
GACCTTAATCACAGCCGTTCCATAGCCCTTTGCCGTAACCTTTCCTGCCTTTGTCACCGAAGCCACCTTCTTATTACCGCTCGACCACTCTACTTCTTTATTCCCCGCCAGCTGTGGCAGCACCGTCACAGGAATGTATACGGCTTGTTTCAGCACATACGCGTACTGGTGAGTCAGCGTATCCTCAAACGCATAGTTACCTGGCAAAATAACCCGGTAAAAGTTTCCGCAGGACGCTATAATGGTAAATTCGGCTGTCCCCCAGTTCATCAAGGATTTTCTTCAAATCGCCTAGGATATCCTCTACCTCGACTGACACTGGCTCAATCTCCCAGCCTTCTTCCTTATCGTATGAAATATCCATCTCCTCGGATGGTCTGTGCCCGGTAAAATATTTTGCCACCGTACACACTTCTTTTTTATGCCTTGACAGCAGCAGAACCGCCTTTCCTGTTAGCCTGACGGTGCCCTGTCGAACCCGTTTCTTAACCAGTTATTTTACGAATGAGTTCGTTAGTTTCAATCGCCGTAGCCACGCTACGACTCATTCAACTGCCTTCTCATTCGCAAAATAACTGGTTTGAAATCTCCGACCGTGCGTGGTGTATTTTGGCGAAGAACAAGGCTAGAGGACGAAGTCTTGCCGACGCAAGACGAGGACGAGAAACGAAGTGGTTCGCTAAAATACGCCATTCACGGCGGGTTCGACATGGTACCGTCAGGCTATCTCCTCCAAGTCAAATGCCTGCGGCGTGCTGGGATCAAGAACATAGACTGGAATCTTTTTGCTGTTCTTTCCGTTATGCGCCTTGGCATAAATATAACAGACTCCGGCTTTATTTTTTGCCTTCAATTTCCCATCCTTCGTAATCGTTGCGATATCTTTGTTTTGGAGTACCATGCAATCTTCCTGCTGACTACCTTCTTTTTCCTTTTTGTCGTTCTTGCCCACGCCAAAAATTTTTCCGTTTTTCCAAAATCCGTTTCCAAAAGATATGTATCTGTTTTAACAAGATTTACATTTACTACCTTGCTGTTCTTTGTATATGTCCTCGCACTGACCGTATAGGCATATTTGCTCAACACCTTTACGCCATTGACTACGGCATATGCCTTTATCCGGTACTTGTACGTTTTATTCTTTTTTAACCTCTTATTCAGCCATACCCCTTTCATCGGGTTCTTTATAACCTTTACTCTCTTGTAATTATGCTTTCCCGCAGGACAGCGGTAAATTTCATAGCCGCCTGCCCCTTCGACCGGGTTCCATGAAATCCGCAGGGATGTTGTAGACTTCTTTACCACATGCAGGTTCAGCGGCGCTTTTACCTGTGCTGTCCTCTTTTCTTCTGCCCTGCTGGTATTTCCCGACAATGTAAGCAAAAACAACATGAAAAATACCACAAGTATTACTTTTCCCTTTTTCATAAACTTATCTCTCTTTCCAAAATTTCTTTTGATAGGCAGCGTGATGCTAGCCTGACGGTGCCTGTCTGGCTTATAATCCGGGCGGTGCCCCCAGACACCGCCCGAACCGTCCAATGATGCAATTGAGCCAGAAGCTGCCGTCAGCCTACAGCGAAAATGACGACTGGCTTATGGTGACATGTTGTACAGACGAGCCCTTATAGACGTCCACTGACAAGACTACCTTGTACTGTCCCTGTCCCGTGCTGTACGTTTTCGACATAGACATGGTACTACTTTTTACCGATATGTCCCATGTCTTGACCGTCGACGTCTTTTTGTTGACGATTTTTTTCAGCTTCAGGGTTCCCTTTATCTTAGTAACCCCTGATTTTCCGATTACGTTAGCCTTGCAGGTCGCCTTCCGGTCTCGGATTTTCAGACTCACTGAGGCTGCTGACACAGTTGTAGCAGCCGATATTTCCCTTCCACAGTAGGAAAACTGAACCACCATCGCCAATACTAACACCATCACTACCATTTTTCTCATTTTACTCATAATAAAAACCTCCTTAAAAATTTGTCTTACACACTAAAGAACAAATTCAAGAAGGCTTTTCCTACAAGATTTTGTAATTTTTTTCAATTTTTTAATATTTTGTTAATTCTTTTTATAGTTTCTTAATTTTCTCCCGTAATATTGTCTGCTACTTTCAGCAATTCCTCCTCCTTTCTCAAATAAGAACTTCCCTCAATAGAAATGGCGCATATAAATCCATATTTTCTGCACATCAACGTATCTGCATCATTTTCATTCTTTGCTTTATATAAGTCTGCCTCGCTCCCATCCTCTAGCTCCACTTTTTTCCTGACCGAATCTTCCGTGTTAATACTCATAACTCCCGAACCATCCCCTACATAAGTAAAATCCAGATGTACGTCGAAATATTTCATCTTATAGCGAAAAAATCCACTTTCACTTTCGTTTTTCTCCAGCACAAATCCATCCGGCACATAGCCCAGCTTTAACCCCTTGACATTTTCCATCATAGAATTGGTATCCGGTGAAACATCGCTTCGGTACTCTGTCATTCCTCCTACGGTGTTTCGTATAAACCGCAGACATCTTGCCCGCATATCATCATTCACACAACATAAGAAAATGAGGCTTGCAAAAACACCCAGAATCAATGCTGCTACATTCCGGATCATCTTGCGCCGTTTTCCACGCTTCATGCTTACATTGATAAGCCTGACCATTTTTCTGTGAAACTCCGGACTGACCTCCTGCCGCTCCGCCAGATAGGAATCTGATGGCAGAGCTTCCAATTCCATTTTATGAAACTGAATCACCGCTTCTCGAAGAATTTCCTCACTATTCATTGTACATTACCTCCCTTAGTTTCTTCTTTATACGATACAAGCGCATGTCAACTGCTTTTGTCCTTATACCCAGCATATTCCCTATCTCTTTATAACTCATGTCATGAAAATAGCGAAGTACCAGAATATCTTTGTCTTCCGTATCCAGCTGCATGATTGCCTTCTCCATCTTCGCTAGATCCTCCTGCATTAATAGCCCGTCCAGCGGATCTTTATCTGCTCCCAGCAAGTCCTCACGGACAACAATCGGCGTTTCCCTATGCCGTTCTCTCTCGCGAATAATGTTGATACAGCTATTCCTTGTCATGACAATACACAGACTCAGCATATCCTCCTCAGACTTATTCCTGTATTTCGGATAATCCCTCGCTACTCTTGTGTAAACATCATGTACAACGTCCTCCGCATCCAGTCGGTTGCGGATAATACCCTCTGCCACAAATATCAGCCTACGATATGTATTTTCATATAATTCCTGAAAAGAAACTTTATCTTTTCTTGTCTCTAGTAATAATAAAAATTCTAACATCGTCCGCTCCTTACTTGTGTTTATCTTATGAGGTTCATTCATTCTTATCTGCCGTTATACTATACTTATCATAACATAGAAAAACCTAAGTGAAAAGGCGGGAAAATTCCCGCCTGACATAAACACATCGTTTATTACACAATATTTTCTATCGGTAGCCTGCTTAAATACTGCAATCAAATTTACTGCCACTATAGGCTCTTTCTTCCTCACGTATGGTATTCCAATTAAGGTTCTTAATCTTTTCTATCAGTTCATCAATAGAATCCGCCTTTAGCTTTGCCTTCTTTGTCCTCTCCTGCTCTATCTTTTCTTCTTTCTTATTTTCCTTTGCCTTATCAAGCTGTTCCTGCCGTTTCTCGCTTAACTTCTCAAGTTCAGCAAAATAAGAAACCGTCCCATCTTCATTCAAAGAAACGCCCAAACGTACCACTTCATCTGACTTGCTTCCCAATTTTTCTTTTATTCCATTTAGTTTGTTTGTCGCATCCTCCAGCATACCGATATATTTATTCTTTGTCTCCTCATCGGCGGCCATTTCTTCTAAGGTTTCCGGATCAATCAACACGCTGTATTCCTTCGTTCCTCTTGACAGATACTCTGCTGCCTCCTCGTCCGTCTCGTAATCAGCCACAAAAAAGTCCATATTGCCATATGTTTTTTGCAATTCTTTTAAGAGATTTTTTGCTCTGTCACTCAGCTGCACCGGCTTTTTCTTCTTTGCCTTTTCTGTCTTTTCATTTCCAGCCTTTTCGCTTTCCTTTTTGTTCTGTACGGTATTTTCATAATAATTACTCTGGTATGCACCGTAACTTCCTACTTTGTTCATCTTCATGCCCTCCTTTGCATATGAATCTATATTTACAGCTATTTTAATATATATCGGCATATTTTTACAAAACAAATAGGGGCTGTCGCCTGACAGCCCCATCGTGCCCACCCCTGATAGTACAACTGATAGTACAAGCTGAATTATATACGGACATCTAATCTTTTCCGTGGTTTCTTTGGCATTACCTCTTTTTGAATTTCCGATACAACCTCTTTCTCCGTTTCCATTTCCACGGACTCTGCCGCCTGCTTTGCTAATTCCTCCTCCGTATCCTCCAGAGCAGCCATACCAAGCTTTTCCTTGATTTCCTGTTCTGCTTCCGCATGCATCTCGTCGATAGATTTCGTCGCCTCTTCTAAGGCTTCAGTCACAGCTCCCTTTTCTTCGTCTGTTCCCTGTGCCTCCTCAATCATATCTTCACGTCTTTCTTCTGCTGTCTTCGGCTTCAGTTTCTCTGTCTCCTCGGCAATCTTCTCCGCCTTCTCTTTCGCCTCGTCCAGCACATGCCACATCTGCTCATTGTTATATGACTGCTTGGCCGCTGCGATTGCGTCCTCATACGAATGGAGCATATCCAGCTTTTTCTCAATTTCTTCTACTGTACCGCACTTCATCGTTTTCAGACTTTCTTTCTGACCTTCCCAGTAATTTACTTCGTTCTGGCATTTTTGCTGTCTCTGCAGTTTCTGCTGCGTACTTTTCAATCCGCCTCCCTGAAGCATGGAAACCGGACTGCCAAAAACATTTGAACCGCCCTGCAATCTTATATTCATATTATCCCCTCATTTCTTCTTATACTTCCTCGTTTACTTTCCCTGCTACTAAATCAGCTAACACATTTGAGTAATTTCCACTCTTGGTGTATGTACTGTTTGTATTTCCGGATGCCTTGCTCATACTTCCCGCTTTCTGCGACACTCTGTTTGCAAATGAGTTATGTCCGGTAAATAATGTCTTAAGCGCATTTATATCTGCTTTCTTTAATTCATCCGCATCTACTTCCAGCTTATTATCTCCCTTTACATTGATTCCTACCTTGGCAAGCAGCGCTCCTGATTTTTTTGTACCGTTTGTCATCCAGACTGCATCCCGTAAAATATCTTTAGTATCCGATTTTCCCGCCTGCTCAACAACACTATTGTAAGCAGATACAAAAGTATTGACAGCCTTTGTAATCGCATCCCAGTCGTAATCCTCCGTGCCATCTTTTGTCTTTTTCTTTTCCCACAGTGACTTCTTCTGCAAAGCATCCGAAGCTACCTTCAAATCATCTGCCACGCCCTTCATCAGACTTAATCTCTGCGGCGTATCCTTTGAAGCAGAGGAAGATGATGAATTTTTCTCCGAGTCCTTCTGGGAGTAATAAGCCTTAAGCAGCTTTTTATAACTGCCATTTTGGATGGATACATAGTCCCCAAGAATATTCCCGGATGAGGAGGAGCTGCCTCCTCCAGAACCGAATAATAGGGAATAATCCGGCGTTGTATCGTATGGGTTACTGTAATCACTAAAATTTTTAATCTCTGACATAATAATACCTCCATTCATTATTATAGATACTTAAATAATCTTGTAAAAAAATCTGTTTCACTGTCTAAATACGGGATTACCAAATCCTTATCCGACTCAAGGTAATCCACATACACAGCATTACCCCCGCCACCGATACCGGGCACTTTACCAAACCCGCCAAATCCGACATAAAATTGTGTCTGGGTAATATGATTTTTTTTCAGTACTGCGGTCATGGCTGCTCTGTCTATCCTGACATTTTTATCATCCACCGTGATTGCTTTTCTAAGCTCCGGGCTGTCACCCAATAACAAAACTCTGCCAGTATCATCATAAAGCATAATATCCTCATATTTCATATACCGCGGATAAGAGAGATGTTTCACTCCCCATATGCTTCCGGCTAAAAACAACAAAGCAATTGCGCATATGCACAGGATACGGACTCTTTTATATGGCTGGAAACCAACCACCTTTTTCATTCGGCTTTTTATATTCCGGTACTCTGTCTCTCCGGTCAACGTCGCGGAAAAAGTCGGCGTCTGGCTCTGCTCCTTCAGTAGCTGTAAGCTTTTCAGCAAAAGACTTCCGTATTCATATGCTGTTTTCTGGCTTCGTTGAATCGTAACCCTGTCGCATATATCCTCCATATCAGAACGAAAATCTTTCATAAATACTGTCAGGAGAAAATTCGGCCATAATAATATCCGCAGAACATCCCAGAATAAATATAGCCACAAATGCCCCAACCGTACATGAATTTTTTCGTGAAGCAAAACCAGCTCCAATTCTTTTTCGTCAAAGTTCTCCAGCATTGTCCGCGGCACAACAATCCGCGCCCGGAATATTCCTACGGTAAAGGGAGAAACAGAAAGGTCGCTGATATATACCTTCCTATCGCCAATCACAGTCGGCTCCAACTTGCATACAAATCTTTTAAGCCGCCGCCTCTGCATAAAAACATAAATTCCAAAAACGACAATCCCCAGCATATAGATTTTGGAAACCCACATATGCACTCTACAAATACTAATCCACCACCAGAACAACTGGATACCAATTCCTGTTTCGTAGAAAAATCTTAATTTCCCCACAAACAGCACCGGTACAAGCAGACACCATATCATCCCTCTGCCAAAAACCTTTTTTCTCAAAAATACCTTTCGGCAAAGAAGAATAACCGCTATAACCAAAATTGAAATCATGGCACTGCGCCCGAGAATTTCTGCAAAATACACGCATATCGCATCCAGCCACTGGAGACATCGCTGCCAATACATCTGCCATGTCATTTGTCATCTCTCCCCTTGCTCTGCTCAAGTATATTCTCTAGTTCTTCAATCTGCTCATCCGTAAGTACACAGCTCTGTAATAGCGCAGCCAAAGCGTTCGTCTGATTCCCTGCAAAATAGCTCTCCACAAACCTGCGGCTCTTTTCCTTTTCACATTCGTCTTTCGTCTTTAGAGCAAAATAGTGATACACTCTCGCATCTTCTTTGTCATTCAGATAATCCACTATTCCCTTCTGGCGAAGACGATTCAAAAGGACACGGACAGTTTTCGCCGACATCTTTTTGTCCTGAACACGCCGGATAATCTCCTGCGAAGTCAATGGAATACTGCTCGCCCACAGCACTTCCATAATCATCCATTCACTCTCGCTCGGCGACATTTCTTCTCTTTTCATCGACAATCGTTCCTCTCGTCTTTTCATTTGACCAGATAACAGCACCAGTCTATATTATATATATCGGATAACATTTGTTAATCATTAGGGGAAATTAAAACTTTTTGATTTTTATATAAAGCACCTTTATATTTCCTTTCTCTATATATTTTATCAGCAATGATACAACAAAAACAAGTGTCGTTCAGACGGTCTTTTGACCGCTGAGACGACACTCATCTTTTTTCTTTCTTTTATTTTCTTACTATTTTCTAAAAATCTGAATTTATCAATGGCGTTCCCATGATGACGTTCGTGCAATCTTCGCTCTCATTATAGGAGATGGCAACGTTCAAATTTACTTTCCTGCCATTAACATTTTTTACATTCGCAATACCATTTGTATAACCATAGGCTACATAATAATTCTCACCAGAGGAAATACTACCCGTGAGCACGCTTCCACCGCCCATAGACCGGAATAAATCCTCTGCCAGCTCAGCCATTTCCTCTTTTTCCATTTTGCCAAATATCTTTCCCTCGATACAGGTGTTTCCTGCTTTTATATTTCTTGTGTCGTTATTATTACCTGTTATCGTCAACTGATTTCTGGCAAATGCCTGAGTAAAATCATTATTTGCTACATATATTCGTGTTACTACTATTTGTATAAATACAACCATCCATAAAACTGCTACCGTCATGATGGCTATTTTAAACTTTCTTTTTAACATTCCATCAATCCTTTCCAAAGGTATATACCTTTCTAATAGGATTTCCCATGGCAATATGTTTATTCATAATAATAAAAATTTACACTGCATTTATCTGGTATATTTAGCAAATTTTTCAATAATTATACTATTTGTAGCTTGTCAAAAATTTCATTATTCTTAATATTTACGGAACAAAATACTTGAATTCTGACCTCCAAAGCCAAAGGAATTACTCATTGCCACATTGACTTTCTTTTCGATTGCCTTGCCCGCAACAAAATTCAAAGGCACACATTTCTCATCCGGCGTTTCGTAGTTCAGCGTTGGCGGTACAATACCGGTACGGATACACTGAATACAGGTTATTGCCTCCGTAATGCCACCAGCTCCCATCATATGGCCGGTAGCTCCCTTCGTGGAAGTAACTGCCATTTCCTTTGCGTGGTCTCCGAAAAGCTCGGCAATCGCAGCCGTCTCAATCGGATCTCCCATCGGCGTAGAAGTACCGTGCGTATTGATGTAATCGACATCCTCCGGTTTCAATCCGGCATGTTCAATCGCTTTCTCCATACAGAATACCGCGCCAATTCCCTCCGGGTGCGGACTGGTGACATGGTAACCATCCGTACAATTTGCAAAACCGACTAATTCGGCAAGAATCTTTGCGCCGCGTTTCTTCGCATTTTCCTCTGTCTCAATGACTAGCGCTCCGCCGCCTTCACCAATAACAAAGCCGTCCCTGTCCTTATCAAACGGGCGGCTGGCGCCCTGCGGGTTATCGTTATTCGTTGACAAGGCATGGGCAGAAGAAAGCCCCAGTATAAACAACGGCGACAGCGCCGACTCCGTCCCCATAGCTAGCACAGCATCTGCCTGTCCCGACATGAGAAGCATGCAGGCGGTACTGATGGCATCGCCACCGGAAGAACACGCTGTACTCACAGTCAGGCTTGGACCACGGTACCCCTTCGCAATTGCTACCTGTGCAGCCGCCTCATTCCCAATTATTTTTGGAACAAAACGTGGGCTGACTCTCTTATGCTGCCCGGTACTTACACCATCCTGTGTCTCTGCAATTGGCGATATTCCGCCAAGTGCCGTTCCCACGACAATGCCCATACGCTCCGGTGACGCCGCCTCTCCTGCTTCCTCCAGCGCCTCCATCGCTGCCGCATACCCATACTGCATAAAAACATCCATCTCACGCGTCAGTTTTTTAGGCATACAGTCAAGCGGCTCAAATCCTTTTACCTCTGCCGCTATCTTTACCGGAAGATTTTCTGTATCAAATCGGGTAATCCGGTCCACACCACACTTTCCTGCCACAAGATTTTTCCAATATTCATCTACGCAATTTCCAATCGGCGTGACTGCTCCCATACCTGTTACAACAAGACGATTATTCGTCATCCTCATTCCAGTCATTTTCCTTAATTTCCTTTCTCCTTATCTTCCCGCTTATCGTCTTTGGCAATTCCTTTGTAAAATCAAGAATTTTCGGCCATTTATAGGAAGCAATATTTTTCTTCAGAGATTTCATAATCTCATTTCTTAATTTATCGGATGCCTGCTCCTCATCCGCCAGCACAATGCTTGCCTTAATCGCCTGACCGCGAATTGGATCCGGTACCGACGTCACGGCACATTCCAATACATAAGGCAGCTTCATAATTTCATTTTCAATTTCAAACGGTCCAATTCGGTAACCCGATGACTTAATTACATCATCCGTCCGCCCCACATACCATAGAAAACCATCCTCATCACAATACGCCGTATCGCCCGTATGGTAATATCCGTCGTGCCATGCTGCATTTGTCTTTTCCTCATCGCCATAATATTCCGTAAAAAGCCCGTTCGGAATATTTTCCTCTGTGCGGATAACGATTTCTCCTTCTTCTCCCGGCTCTGCCAAAGAGCCATCCGGCAGCATAACCTTTACATCATACTGTGGACTCGGCTTTCCCATGGAACCCGGCTTTGGAGTCGTCCCAACAAGGTTTCCGATTGTCAATGTCGTCTCAGTCTGCCCAAATCCTTCCATTAGTGTTAAACCTGTCTTTTGCTTAAACTTCTCAAATATTTCCGGATTGAGCGCTTCCCCCGCTGTCGTTACATTTTGCAGGGAAGATAAATCATACTGTTCCAGCTTCAGATGAACCATAACCCGATATACCGTCGGCGGTGCACAGAAAGTTGTTATTTTGTATTTTTCAATCATATGCAGAATTTCTTTTGCATCAAAGTCATCAAAATCATAAGTAAAAATCGGTGCCTCGCAGAGCCACTGTCCATACAACTTCCCCCATAATGCCTTGCCCCAGCCAGTATCGGATATGGCAAAATGAATTCCATCCGGATCCACTTGATGCCAGTATTTTGCGGTGATATAATGCCCCAGCGGGTACTTAAAGCTGTGGGTTGTAATTTTCGGATAAGAGGTCGTCCCCGAAGTGAAAAACATAATCATCGGATCATCCCCACAAATTGCGTTTTCTCCCCTCGGTCTTGCAAAATGGCTGGAAAAATATTTTACTTCCTTATTAAAACTCCGCCAGCCCGGACGGCTCGCGCCTACCATTATTTTTACTTTTAAATCTCTATAATTTTTGGTTGCCTTATCAATTTCCTTCGACACCGGGCCGTCCGCCGTACACAAAACGGCATCTACATTGCCCGTCTTGAACCGATATTCAAAATCCGATTTTAGAAGTAAATTTGTCGCCGGAATCGCTACCGCACCAATTTTGTGAAGTGCCAGAATAGCAAACCAGAACTGATAATGACGTTTCAGCACCAGCATTACACGGTCGCCCTTACGAATCCCCAAAAACTGAAAATAGTTTGCTACCTTGGACGAATATCTCGCCATATCACGGAAAGTAAAGGTACGCTCTTTCCCCTCTCTTGAAATATGAAGCATTGCCACCTTATCCGGACACTTTTTTGCCAGTTTATCTACCACATCATAAGCAAAATTAAAATTATCATCATTCGTAAACTCAATATGCTGTAAAACTCCCTCTGCATCTTCTTCCACTTGAATGAATGGTGCCACAACGGCGTCTTTGCTGATACTCATTTATGTCATCCTTTCTAAATAATAATTAATAGTTTCTTGATAGAACTTTTTTCTACTGCACGTAGTTTTTAAAACCACTTCTTATTGTTAAGATTACATCATGCCTTACTTTTTGTCAACCCTAAGCTACGGAAAAATACGTACTTGCTGGTAAATTTAAAGCTTACGTTAATCCTTGTCAAAAAATGTAACGTTTTAATTGAATTTCGTCGTTTCCTGTGATAGAATAGGAGTGTTATGTGAAAAAATTATTAGTAGGAGGCTTATCATGTTTAAAATAGTAGAGAAGAAGTCCCTGAATCCTACTGTTGCCAAAATGACAATAGTAGCTCCGCTTATTGCAAAAAAGGCAGAACCGGGACAATTCATTATTATCCGCGCAAAGGAAGACAGCGAAAGAATTCCTTTGACCATTGCAGATTTTGACCGCGAAGCCGGCACAGTAACCATTATTTACCAGATTGTCGGCGCCGGTACAATGGAAATAGATTCCTTAAAAGAAGGGGAATATGTACAGGACTTTGTCGGACCACTCGGTGTTCCAACACATACGGAAGGTTTAAAAAAGGTTGCCGTTGTCGGCGGTGGCGTTGGATGTGCGATTGCCTATCCGGTTACGAAAAAACTACATGAGATGGGTGCAGAGGTTCATGCCATTGTCGGTTTCCGTAATCAGAATCTGGTTATCCTTGAGGATGAATTTAAGGCGGCAAGCAGCAAGCTCGTTATGATGACGGACGACGGAAGCTATGGCGAAAAAGGTCTGGTTACCGACGCTTTGGAAAAATTGATAAATGAAGGAAACGAATACGATGAGGTCATCGCTATTGGGCCATTGATTATGATGAAATTTGTCTGCCTCACTACAAAAAAATACGGTATTAAAACGGTTGTCAGCATGAATCCGATTATGATTGACGGTACCGGCATGTGCGGGGGCTGCCGTCTGACCGTGAATGGCGAAACAAAATTTGCCTGTGTTGACGGCCCTGATTTCGACGGTCATCTGGTTGACTTTGACGAGGCAATGCACAGAGGTACGATGTATAAAGAATTTGAAACCCATGCCCGCGAGGAAGCATGCAACTTATTAAAGAAGGAGGTCAGGTAATCATGGCAGAACGTAATATGGATATGAACAAATGTCCTATGCCGGTACAAGACCCGGACGTAAGAAATAAAAATTTTGACGAGGTAGCGCTTGGCTATACTTATGATATGGCAGTAAACGAGGCCCGCCGCTGCCTGAACTGCCCAAAGAAACCTTGTGTCAGTGCCTGTCCCGTACAGATTGACATTCCGGCTTTCATTGAACGGGTAGCAAATGAAGATATGGAGGGCGCTTTTGAAATCCTCTCCAAATCCACTTCCCTTCCTGCTGTATGTGGTCGTGTGTGCCCGCAGGAAAGCCAGTGCGAGGGTAAATGTGTCCGCGGTATCAAGGGCGAGCCGGTCGGCATTGGCCGTCTGGAGCGGTTTGTAGCAGATTATCACAGAGAGCATTGCAAAGAAACCCCTGTTATGCCGGAGCAGAATGGTCATAAGGTAGCTGTGATCGGCGCCGGACCGAGTGGTCTGACAGTGGCCGGAGATTTGGCTAAAATGGGATATAAGGTAACTATTTTCGAAGCGCTTCACCTTGCCGGAGGCGTACTTGTCTATGGTATTCCTGAGTTCCGTCTGCCAAAGGCAATCGTCCAAAAAGAAATTGATAATTTAAAGGCAATCGGTGTTGATGTAGAAACAAACATGGTTATCGGAAAAGTTCTGACAATAGATGAAATCTTTGAAATGGGCAATGAGGCAATTTTCGTGGGCTCCGGCGCCGGACTTCCACGTTTTATGAATATTCCGGGCGAGAGCCTGAAAGGTGTTTACTCTGCAAACGAATTCCTGACGCGTATTAACCTGATGAAGGCTTATCAGGACGGAAGCCAGACTCCGATTCAGCACGCAAAGAAAGTGGCAGTAGTCGGTGGGGGAAACGTAGCTATGGACGCTGCACGAAGTGCAAAACGACTTGGTGCAGAAGAAGTATATATTGTTTACCGCCGTGGTATGGAAGAGCTTCCTGCACGTAAAGAGGAAGTAGAGCATGCCGAAGAAGAAGGAATTATTTTCAAAACCTTAAATAATCCTGTCGAAATCCTTGGCAATGAAGATGGCATGGTAAGTGGCATTAAGTGCATAGAAATGGAACTTGGCGAACCGGACGAGAGTGGCCGCCGCCGTCCAGTTGAAAAGCCGGGCAGCGAGTTTGTACTGGATGTGGACTCCGTCATTATGTCTATCGGAACCAGCCCGAACCCACTGATTCGTTCGACAACTCCGGGATTGGAAGCAAATAACCGCGGCTGTCTTATCACAAAAGATGATTCCGGTCTGACAACCCGCGAGGGCGTATATGCCGGCGGTGACGCCGTTACCGGCGCCGCTACCGTTATCCTCGCTATGGGGGCAGGAAAAGCCGCAGCAAAAGCAATTGATGAATATATCCGCGAGGGTAAGTAAGCCTGCATGAACTAAAAAGGACATCCGTTGAGAGTATATACTCCATCAGGATGTCTTTTTTAATACACAAAGTTACTTACTGTTTATCTGTCACATTCCCATTATCATCAAAATATATCAGCCGTATTACCCCATCTGCCATAGATACCCTGCACTGATAACTGGAGGTATTCAGATTAAAATAAACCTTCTTCTCCCCGATTTTATAATCGGTATATGTTTCGTCCGCAAACCGCTCCAACTGAATACGTGCCTGAATCGGGTAAAGTGGATTTTTGAAAATCAATTCATACGGTCCAAAGATAATAAGAAGCCCAAGCACCAGACACACAATCCCAACTGCCATCTTCTTCTTTTTGTTTATCAAAACCCGCATCAGCGCCCCTGCCCCCATACCTAACAGTTCAAAAACCATACAGACCGGCAGGACATACATTAAAATTCTGGCAATACTGCCTGCATCCGACTGTAAATATGTCATGGCATTGGAATTCCCGACCACAATCTGATACGCACAGGCAAATAAAATAGTAAAGACAGGTACGACAAAACTGTATTTTCTCAAAGTGATAAAGGCAACTGCCCCTACGATCGGCATAATCAGCATAACCTGTGGCAGATCAAAAGAATCCATCAGCTGAATATATTCCACTACGCCAATGACGACGAGTACGACAATCCACACTCCCACCCGGATTTTTTTCCATCTTTCCTTCATTTGAGTCTCCTTTTATTCTCACATATCCGTTTCATCCCCCGTAAAACCACCTTGTCTTCTTCCGACACCCGATAAGATTCCAGCATTTTCTGAATCGCCCTGTTGTACGTTTCATCCGACAAGTGATTCTTCCCCTTTAACAGCGCCATTGTCTCTCCCCGAAATTTTGCATAGGCAGTTGCCAGTGCCCATGCAATCCCCATGCTTCCATAATAATCCCCATCATAGAGAGAATCAAGAGTTTTCACAGTTTTTTCAATATATTCCGGTAAAAGATACTGATCCATCAACATCACCGCGACTACCCGAACCTCAAACTCTTCCTTCGAATCCTTGTATTCCATAAGAAAATCCCAGAATATATCACGCTCAGCGGGCTTTAACTTAATCGTAGAACAAAAACAATCGTTTACCGACCAGTTATTGATACGGGGAATAAATTTCCTGATTACTTCTATTTTTTCCCGAATGTCTGCCTTAGCATACCCAATTACCATTCCCGCTATCATTGTTTCCTCAAAAAATTCATCTCCGGTTTCGAACACAAAAGAGCGCCAGTCCCCTTTTGCAATCTCCTTTGCCTTCTTTCTAAGCACCGGAATCCGCACGCCCAGCATATTGTCACAGCCGGGAATCAGGCTGGCGGAAAACTTTTTGTAGTCTTTCCCTGCCTGTTCCAAAAGCCAATCTCTAAGGGATTTATCTGCCTCTGCCTTCATTGTTGCGACACCTCCTTGCATTTTATATTATAGCATATCCCTTACCTTCCCCGCAATCGCAACAGAAATTACCAGACAGCTATTACCAGACAAAAACAAAGGCGTTCCCGCTCCGTCTATACTCCTCCCCAGTACAAACCATGTGGGTAACGCCCTTGCCTTTTCCAAATATTAAATTTCTTACAAGTCTTTTCCGCTCTATCCTTCGTAACTCTCTAATCCCAAGTCCCCGTTTTCAGGCATATCCTGCCCTGTCAAATCTTATTGTAACTGAGAGAATAGCTTATCTTCTCATCCTTCTCGTTTTTCATCAATAAATACATTTCTTTCTCGTTTTTCATCGTCATGGTATACTGCGACTCGGCATTCCTCATTCCTGCAATCTTACCGATGCCATATACCTGTGTAAATTTGTCTGCTGCCAGTTTAGCCTTAAAAACGCCTTCTCCGGTTATAAGATATACATAATTATTATTAACCGTTACAGAAATTCCCTTGAAGTATTCACGATTTGGAATCCTCATCTGGTGGTTTGCACTAACCCGAGCAAACTCAATTTTATTCTTGTTCTCAAGCTCCACCATTTCGCCCTTCGAAATTTTACTTACAATGACTTCTGTATCTGCCAATGAATCAGCCCCACTGGTAAGTCCTACTACTGTATCACCCTCCGTTGCCGTAGGAGAAAAATTGCACTCTACCTGCTTCGTAACTGCCATCTTGTTCATGTCAAAATATAAAATGCAGGTTGCCAGTTCATCCCCAGTTATCATCTTTAATACGGCAACTCCATTTTTCTGTCCTAATAAGGATATTGCGTAGTGGTTCCCGTAGCTGTCTTTGTAATCAATCCAGTCGTTTACATTGACCGTCTGCACAATCGTCCCCTGTGTATTTACTTTGTAAATATAACTTACGGTCTTGTTTACTAAACTACCATCCTTATCGGCAACAAAGTAAAAGTTTCCCTGTGCATCCTGCCACTGTGCCCCTATTTTCTGCATCGTTTTAGCCGTTCTCTGGGCAGCCGCATCCAGCGGAATATTAACGCTTGTCAGATTAGAACCGTTTAACGACTTCTTGACGCAGCGGGTATAGTCACTGCTCCATTCGTAAATGCAGTAGTTGCCATTTGCGTCCAGACTTCCATCCTCGTTCAAGTCAGCAAAGGAAGTTTTAATTTTCGTTGACTTAAACGGCGCATAATATTTCTCTCCCCGTACTTCGGTTTTCTTGTTGTAGTAAATTTTCAGCTTCTTTACCATATGTCCGGTCAAGTCCACATCCACCAGCTTCTTACACTTATTGATTTTTAAGCTCGTCAACTGGTTATACTGTAAATACAGATATTTCAGCTTCTTATTTTTGTTCAAATCCAGCTTCTGCAAGCTTCCGTCTGTCATTTCTATCTCGGTCAGCTTCTTATTTTTCGAGAAATTCACGGTCTTTACTGTCGTGTCATTGGCAACAAATCTTTTCAGATTGGTCAGCTTTGTAATTCCCTTAAAAGACTTAATGTCCTTTATGTACTTCTTTTGATACTTCGAATATTTCGACTTCCGAATCTTCACGCTTTTCTTTCGGGAGCCGGTTCCAAAACTGGTCGCCTTTTTAATTTCTTTCACAGATAATTTATTATCTTTGTTCTTATCGTAATTTACCTTAACCAGCTCGCGGAATACCTTATCCGGAAAGTTCTTTTTGCTAATCGCTACCTTTTTCGATTTTGCCTGAACATCATTTTCTCCTGTCATACCAGCAACAGCACCTGCTGTCAGCATCATGGCTGTTGCCATAATAATAATTTTTCTTTTCATAGAAAAACCTCCTTTATTCTTGAAATATTAATTTCTATTCTTTGGGTCCCCTTGTACTTATAAAACGAATGAACGGGAGAAAATGTTGCAAAAAATAAAAAACTTTTATAATTTTTTTGTGCGGGCATCAGAACAGTGCTATCCAAATGGCTCCAAAGCCGCAGAAAAGGACGCATAAAACATGCGCCCTTACCCTTACGTCTTCTCTTTATTCAATAATCCAAAGAAAATGAAGTAAACCCTATCTTCCTCATTGACAACCCTATATCTTCACTAAGATGAACCTCCCATGCGGCGAAACCAGCAAGCAATCCTATATCTGCAAGCTCAGAAACCTCAGCACGCATCACATCCAGTTCTTCATCTAATAACGTATCCGAGCTCAGTTCCACTATTTCCCACGCCAGGCTTTTATCCTTATTATAGGATGTTTTATTTACATCCGCATTGCACAATAAGTATATATCATCTTCTTCATCTTCAGACGCTATCTCTACCGTTACCTTTGCCGTATCTTTCCCCGCTGCCGCTACCATACAGATATTGGTCTGTAAAACCCCTGAATCATTATCGTCTGAGGTTCCTTCCAAAAGGAATTGAAAATCATCACTTGCCGGCTGATAAACAATCCTACTTACCATACCTTCTATTTCCTTTACAATTTCCGGATTACCATTTTCATTCTTAGTACCATTTTTTATAATGTACTCTTTTAATTTTTTTGTATTCGTAGCGATTTCACTCGGATTTGGTGTCGGCGTCGGTTTCTTCGACGGTTTCGGCGTATCCTTAATCTTCTTTTTCTTTGGATTTTTCACCGTCACCTTACATTTCAGCTTTTTCCCGGCTACCTTAGCCGTAATCGTTGCCGTTCCCTTTTTCTTTGCTGTAACCTTCCCCCTCTTATTTACTGTCGCCACTTTCTTCTTTGAAGATTTCCATGTAACCTTCTTTTTTGTTCCTTTTACTTTTAATTTAACTGTCTTGCCCTTTACTAAATTTACTTTTTTCTTATTCAGCTTAATTTTCTTTGCGGCCTTTGCCACAACTGGTGCTGCCGGACTCACCGACATTATGGCTAATGCCATCGTCATCACCGCTACAATCATACGAAATTTTTTCTTCATTGCAAATTCCTCCCATTTTTTATAATGAGGCATTATATCATAGAAGGACTACTTTGTCAACCGATTTGTAATTTCTTAGACTTTGACAAATCCTTTTTTATAAAGTAAAAAACCGGACAGTTGTCCAGACTATCGTCCTGTGTGGGTTTTAATGTATTATTTTATTATTTTTTGAAATAATTCTTGGATGATTTCTCTAACATCAGTATAAAGAACACTAGCTATAATACTGCTTATTATACCAATAATAAATCCTGTGAGATGATTAAAAAATGTCATTTGGCGATATTTAAATTTAGCTTTTACTATAAATTGGCGTTTTTCGTCAATTAAATTATCAATCTGTTCATACTTATCAGCAGACAGATAAAATAGATCATATGATTCATTAACATCCTTTGTTTCCTGTTTTTTTGCTTCTGCGAAAAGTCGTTCTGCTTCATCTTCCAAGTCAAGAATGTGTTTCCAAAAATCTCCATCATTTATATTTTGCAAATCATATTTATTATATTTCTTTTTCCATTTGACAAAATCTTTTCTTTTAACATCATTTACATATTTGTATGCGTCCAATTTGATTCTTGTAAAATGGTTCTGCGCTTTTTCAATATTTTTATCTATGTATTTCTGATTCGCATACGGTTCATAACAACGAGATATATGATCAAATACATCCCGAATTTCATTTAATAAAGAAAGTGGAAATCTATGAAATTTGCGCTCAATATAATATATCAGAGGCTTGACATTTTCCTGGTAATCCGCATAAATCTCTTTTATCTTTGTTTCCCATGAGTTAGGCATTTTATCACATACAATACCTTTCTACAGTTATTCCGAATATTTAACAATCTAGTTCCCATTATCCGGTTTTCAGCCAAATGTATGTTTCCGCTGACAAGAAGCATATTTTTAGGGCGGAATGCTTTTTCTTTTCTGTATGGTTTTTTAATCAATTTATCCCATGCTGATTTCCTGACTTCGTTTATATCCATATTACATTCTTTGGAAATCATCTTCTCCATTCCTTTATTCATAATCACGTCTCCATTTCTTTTCACATTCCATTGTTATAGTATATAATACCAACTTTTCCCTGTACATAGGTGTTGTTCTTGTCTTGATGAAACATATTGTACCACAAGTATTCTTATTTATCAAGATATTATAACTTCCAGAGTTTCCGCCCTAAATTGCAAAAGTAAACTTACCTGCGCATATAAATTGGAAAAACACGGGAACGCACAGCGCCCCCGTGCACCTTTTCCGGCCTATTTTTTTGTACATCTCAATGATTTATAAGACGGTTTTTCTGATGAATCTACCCTGTCAATATGAAGGGCAACAATATTTCCCAGCATATCTCCCTCGTAGTCCAGCATATAGGAGCCCTTCTGCAGTACCTGTAGTATTTCCTCCGGACTCTTATGTTCATAAGAAATTCCCCCGACATCAATGGCAATTCCACTTTTTTTCGCATGTGCAAATTCTTCTAGTATCCATTGATTTTTCTGCATATGTTTCCTCCTGTTTCACTACAAATATAAGAAGGTGTACCCCGTGATGTAAGCCATCTCTTTGTAGTTTTAGGCAAGTGCCCCTCATCTTTTACATTTTTTTACATGAATTTTTTTTGCAGCAAATACTATAATATATAGATAATATAATTACAGAAAAATATAAAATTTATCTCCCATTTATTGTATCCCGAATATACACCTCCCCTCAGATTTCGGGTGCAAACTTACCTTAATAATATTATATCGCAACATTTTTTCTGAAATCAAGTGTTACTCAGACGGATATTTGACCGTTAAAACGAGAAATATTTCCAAATACTTTTTTCCTGTAATAGGTTGACTTTAGGAGAAATATCACTTATACTTTTGATATGAATATAAGTCAGACTGGCTAGAAAGGAAGTGTGCTTGTGAAAATTGAACAGATTAGTGAGAATCAAATCCGTTGTACCTTGAGCAAACGTGATTTGATGGAACGCCATCTTAAAATCAGTGAGTTGGCCTATGGTTCAGAAAAGGCGAAAGAACTATTTCGCGATATGATGGAACAAGCCAACATCGACTTTGGATTTGACGCAGATGACATTCCTTTGATGATAGAAGCGATACCAACCTCCAGAGAATCTATTGTTCTCGTTATTACTAAGGTAGATAACCCGGAGGAATTTGATGAAAAATTTTCCCATTTTGGCCTGAATGAGGACGACTATGAGGAAATGGATGAAGACGAGCTGGATTTTGAAGACGAAGATGACTCCTCTACACTGGATTCATCCGATATTGTAAACTGCTTTGAGCAACTGCACGATTTAATAGAAGAAGCGGAATCAAAAGACGGATTACGAAATTCGCCAGAATTTATTCCTCTAAGTGAAGCGTTGCAGAAGGGCAAGAAAGGCAAAAAGGCTAATAAGAAAAAAGCACCTGAGAATATACAGGAAAAAATTAAAGTGTACTCGTTCGTATCGCTAAATCCGATTATTGAACTGGCACATTTGGTGCCGGAAAATTATTCCGGCAAAAATTCAGTTTGGAAAGATGAAATCGGAAACCGTTACTATCTTCTACTCAACCGCGGGAATGGAAAGACAGTCTTCCGTGCTGTATGCTCTGTCATTTCTGAGTTTGGCAAAGAAGAAACCGTGACTTATGCAACACAGGATTTCTTTAATGAACACTATCAGATTATCATTAAAGATAAAGCATTAGCACAACTTGCCAAATTATAGTAAACAGAAAACCATTTATTTAGATAAAAGAGACCATCGCACATAGGCGATGGTCTCTTTGAGGCTCAAACCCATAACTATCTCAACCGTTTTTCGCAGCCAGATATTCATTAATTTTAGAAACAAGGTCATCGCTGTCAAGACCATGAACCATAGCAGCTTCTTCCAGACTCTCCCCCTGTGATGCCGGGCATCCTATACAGTGCATGCCGGAAGCCATTAAAATCGGAGCAATTGTCGCATCCTCCTGTAAAATCTGGCCTATCAGCATATCCTTTGTTACTTCTTTCATTTCCATGTCCTCCTTTTGGACCGCCTGACAATCTTACTGCCAGACTAATTTTCTTTAAACCTATGTAACGATTATAGTAAGAACGCACGTCCTTGTCAAGAAAGTATTCCCTATTTTTACAGCCGCTATGCTCACTTACCGCAAAATTCTACTTGTATTTTTCTCCGTTTTGTATTATCATGTGATTATGTTCAATATAAAAAGGAGGATACAGAAATGGCTTATAAAATTACAGACGCTTGCATTAGCTGTGGTTCTTGTGCAGCTGATTGTCCGGCTGGAGCAATCTCTGAAGGAGACGCTCATTACGAAATTGATGCCGACGCTTGCTTAGACTGTGGTGCTTGCGCTTCCACTTGTCCTACAGGTGCTATTGAGGCAGAATAATGAATTTGTACTTATAGGAATAAGATTATTCCTACGCTAAAAGAACGCTGATTGCTCAGCGTTCTTTTTATTTCGCAAATAGAAAAAAGTCCGTAAATCACTGTGGGACGGATTTGGGAATCCCTTTCCCGCTATTATTTCAATCTTGCCTGCAGCTCCCTGCCCAAATCTTCAAAGCCCGGCTTTCCAAGCAGTGCAAACATATTCTTCTTATAGCTCTCAACTCCCGGCTGGTTGAATGGGTTTACTCCGAGAATATAACCGCTGATACCGCAGGCATACTCAAAGAAATAGAACAACTCGCCAAGATAAAATTCATTCTGCTCCGGAATACGGATAATCAGATTCGGAACATCGCCGTCCGTATGCGCTAACTGCGTACCTCTCATCGCATTTTTATTTATAAAGTCCATCGTCTTTCCTGCCAGATAGTTCAGCCCATCCAAATCCTTTGCCTCTTCCTTCAGCGTAATATCCAGTGCAGGCTTCTCCAGCTCCATAACGGTCTCGTACATAATACGGGAACCATCCTGAATAAACTGTCCCATAGAATGTAAATCCGTTGTCAAATCCACCGATGCTGGGAAAATACCTTTACGGTCCTTTCCTTCACTCTCTCCGTAAAGCTGCTTCCACCACTCGCCAACATAGTGGAATATCGGCTCATAGTTGGCAAGAACCTCGACATCCTTTCCCTTCTGGTGCAGAATATTCCTCACCGCAGCATATAAAATCGAATCATTCTTCTCAATTGGCGTCTCCAGACACAATTTGCGCATGCTCTGGGCGCCCTCCATCAATTTTGCGATATCTGCGCCGCTGGCTGCTATCGGAAGAAGCCCTACGGCAGTCAGTACGGAGAACCGGCCTCCGACATCATCTGGAACAACAAATGTTTCGTAACCTTCCTCCGTTGCCAGCCCTTTTAATGCCCCTCTTGCCTTGTCCGTAGTTGCATAAATACGCTTTGCCGCTTCCGCTTTTCCATATTTATTTTCCAGCATTTCCTTAAATACACGGAAAGCAATCGCCGGCTCTGTTGTCGTGCCGGACTTACTAATTACATTAACAGAGAAATCTCTGTCCCCAATCGTCTCAATCAGCTGGGAAAGATACGTTCCGCTGATACTATTTCCTGCATAGTATATCTCTGGTGTCTTCCGTACGGATTTATCTACGCTGTTATAGAAACAGTGACGCAAAAATTCAATCGCCGCACGTGCACCCAGATAAGATCCGCCGATTCCAATCACTACAAGAACCTCTGAATCTGACTGTATTTTCTCTGCCGCCTTCTGAATCCTTGCAAACTCCTCCTTGTCATAATCCACCGGCAAATCAATCCAGCCGAGAAAATCATTTCCCGCACCGTTCCGGCTTTGCAGCGTATCTCGTGCTGCTGCTATCGCTGCCTCTGCGGATTTGATTTCATCCTCCCTGATAAATTTACCTGCAAGTGAGTAATCAAATGATACATGTTTTTCCATTTTTCTATCCTCCTATATGTAATTTATCAGCTTGACGACACCGCCAAGCTATTGGCTTTCTGACAAAATTATACTATTTTGCAAATCGCCCTGTCAACCTCTATCCCATATATTCGCGGATGACATCCCTTATCACTTCTTCTTCCTCTTTTGTAAACTCAATTGGCACCTCCGGTTTTAGCTCCTCTTTCGGCACCAGATTAACTACCTTAGCCGCCTTTTCTATATCATCATCAAAATATTCGTGCTGATATTCCTCCATCATCTGAGAATGAAACGTCTCATTCTCCAGACGGGGCTTATAAATATTTTCGAGAAAATCCATCATATCGACACGGAGCAGCTCCCGTTTATTATGCACTCCATATATTCCGTCAAAGAGTAATATGACGCCATTTCCCAAAATTCCGGCAAACAGACTGGAAAAAATCACTCCCTGCTCCAGTCCCTTTATCATTGCTAATATTCCTCCACCCAGACTGCCCATCATGGCAAGCAGCATACACTGATTACAAAGCGCTTCCCACGTTCTTAAATGCAGTCCCAGCACGCGGTAATGACGCAAATATTTTTCTACAAAAATATTTACATTTGGAACCCCTATTTTTAAGCGATAGCAGGCCTCAAACTTTACACGCAGTGATTTCATCAGACGATGTTCCGAGCGCCCCATGTCCTTTGCCGCTCTTATCAGACGTCTGTATGTATGGCTGAGAATTCCTTTTAGAAGAACCTCCAGCGCACAAATCAACAAAACACCATACACAATTCCATAATGGTTCATAAATTCTGTCATACCCATTCCTCCATTTTTTCGCTATCACGTTTATTCGGACAACTCTGGAGTCAGTATAACAGCAAGACAAGCCCCTGCCTAGACAGTATTCCATTTTTCCCAAACAATCGTCAGACTTTTTCCGACACTATCTTCCTCATTTCTCTCTAATCTGTGAAAAGCGCTGTTTTTTCAATAATATCCGCCACCTTAATAACAGCGTCCTGCTGATTGCTGGCAGACATTGCCGCCTTATATGTCTGTTTATTTTCACTTACATATTGGACTGCTTCCAGCAGCTTATCACTCGTCAGATCTTCTTCCTTAATCACGTAGCTAAAGCCCTGTTTCTCAAAAGACGCAGCATTCAATATCTGGTCGCCCCGGCTGGCCTCTAAGGACAGCGGAATGAGAATATTCGGCTTATGCAGAGCCAGCAGTTCGCAGATGGCATTGGCTCCCGCACGCGAGATTACAATATCTGCGGCATCCAGAATATCGCAGAGTTCCTTTTGGATGTATTCATACTGAACATATCCTGTCGTCCCCTTCAAATCCTCATCCACTTTATCCTTACCGCATAAATGAATGACCTGATACGTTTCCAGCAGTTGCGGAAGGATTTCTCTCACCGCCTCATTCACCCGCACGGAGCCAAGACTTCCTCCAATAACAAGAATAACCGGTTTATTCGCGGTGAGATTACAAAAATCAAGTCCCTTCAAACGATTTCCCGAAAAAAGCTCACTCCGAATCGGGGAACCTGTCAGATACGCCTTATCCTCCGGCAGATTCTCCAGAGTTTCCGGAAAATTTGCACAAATAGCAGTTGCCGAGGAAAGGCAGAGACGGTTCGCCAGTCCCGGTGAGATATCCGACTCATGCAGAACACACGGAACCTTCCGTCGCTTTGCCGCCTTTACAACCGGCACGGTAACAAACCCGCCCTTTGAAAATACAACATCCGGCTTGATTTTCTTAATCAGTTTATCCGCTTCTGTATATCCCTTTAAAATCCGGAATGGATCCGTAAAATTTTTAACATCAAAATAACGGCGCAGCTTGCCGGAAGAAATCCCATAGTAGGGGATATCAAAATTTCCAATCAATTCCTTCTCAATTCCGGTCTTAGAACCAATATAGTGAATTTCATAACCCCGTTTCTGTAATTCTGGAATCAGTGCAATATTCGGTGTAACATGACCAGCCGTTCCGCCACCAGTAAGTATAATCCGCTTCACGCCAATGCCTCCTTATAAGTTTGCCTTAATCTCATCTGCAATAGCATCCATATCATCCGGCATGTCTCCCGGTCTCCAGCCGATATTGATTGTATCGGTATCACCTTTAAATCTCGGTATCACATGAACATGAAGATGGAATACGGACTGACCTGCCGCTTCACCATTATTCTGGAGGACATTCACTCCATCACAGTGATAAGTTTCCTTTATGGCAATTGCTATTTTTTTCGCCACGACCATAATCTTTGATGCATCCTCATCTGGCAATTCAAAAAGATTTGCCGCATGGTTCTTTGGCAAAATAATCACATGACCTCTCGCTGCCGGACCTGCATCCAAAATCGCCTTGAAAGAATCGTCCTCATACACTGTCGTGGACGGAATCTTACCATCCAGAATCTTGCAAAAAATACAATTCTCGTCTCTCATCGTTACGCTACCTCCATTAAGTTTACATTTTAAATATTTTTAAAAACGGAAAATAGTATCAAAGTTCCTTAATATCTTAAAATTCCCCTGCGCAGACAAATCGCCGGACATAAAAGCACTCTGAAAAGATTTTGTTCCGTTTATGATGTCCGAAAATACATCGGTCTTTACTTTTGCTATAACATCAGCCTTATCTACATTTCCTCTGTAACACTCCAGTTTGTCCTCATCGATCTGAATAATCAGAGAAGAATTTTCGTCTACTAAATCAATCCTGAAAACCGCTTTCATATCATCCATCGGATAAAAATTTTCTTTCAGCTTTGCAATATACTTGTCCGAATCGCCGCTCTCACCAAGCATCCCCTTAAACAGACTGGCCAGCTCCTCAATATCTTCCTTCTGTTTCTTTACATAATTATCATTGGAAACATAAACGGATAATTGCTCGCTTTCCTGTGGTGTCAGTGAAAGCGTACTGCTTCTGAGAACCTTCTTTTTTACCTGCATGCTGCTGTTTGGAAATGCAGTCGATTTTTTCGAAATCGTACGATAGAAATTCTCCGTCCTCTTTTCTATCAAAAGATTATATTCTGCATTCGTCTCAAACTCTACATGGTTATCCACATAAGCACACATTCCCTCACACGGAAGTCCCCCCAGCATTTCCCATGCCCGGATTAAAGAAAATTCGGCCTCCCTCTCCCCATATGTTGTTGCCATAACGACAGGAAGCATATAAATACGGGAAATACATTCCTTGTCACCATACAGCCAGCAGGCATCTAGAAATTGATGCAAATATCCCCCGATTCCATACCATTCAACAGATGCTGCCAAAATTACTCCGTCGGCATCCTTCATCGTCTTTGGCAGAACCGTAATATTACTTCGTTCCTCATATAAATTATATCGTTCCACAGTAACCCGCAGTTCATCCAAAACTTTTGTAATTTTTTCGATGGCAAACAAAGTTGGATCGTCTATCAGCCCTCTGCCTCCATAATAAATATTAACTCTCATAAGAAACCTCCATCCGCTTCTTTCTGGTCATAATCAAACAAATGAGAATGCCGGCAATAAACCCACCGATGTGTGCTGCATTGTCAATGCTGGTATCCTGGATTCCACTGTACAGGCTCAATCCAATAAACACTAAATACCGGGGAACTTCTGACGAACGATGACCTCTGTTTCCCCAAATCAGCAAAACAAGAAGCGCTCCCATCAATCCATAAATAGCACCCGACGCCCCACAGGATACCGTATATTCACCAGTGACAAATACATTATAAACGATTGAGCTGACTCCTGCAAGAATTCCCGAAAGAAAATATATAACGGCATACCTTGTCCTGCCAATGACGTTTTCAAGCGCATACCCCAAAACAAGAAGTGAAACCATATTATTGATTAAATGGTCAAATCCAAAATGCAGGAAAAAGTGGGTAATCAATCGATAATATTCATGATTTTCTACCACTAACGGTTCATATATTGCGCCCATCTGTATCATGAATTCTGAATCATAGCTGGAACCTTTCATTTCTATATAAAAATACACCAACACATTTAATACCGCAAGAATTATTGTTATTATCGGTATTTTGTACTCTGTACGCATAAGCCGCCTCCTATATGTATGACTTTATTCATGACAAGCCCATATGTTTATGCTATGATTGAAATTGTAACACAGAACCAAAAGCCGGTCAATGAATCTGCCACACACGATAAGACAAATTTACAAATACCGGGAAAGGATGGGCAGGCTATGAAAATTACTGTAAGTGCAGACCAAAAAAATACTAAAAACATTCTTACTCTGTTAGAGGAAATGGGATATTCCCTTCCCTGCAACTGCAACGGAAAGCGCCACTGCAATGGAAAACAATATTCCTTTGACTGTTCTCTCGTTCCTACCTCTCCTGTCACGATAGTTTTGCCGGATTTTCAAGATACCTTGTCTGGTATTTCTTTAGAAGATATGACTCCTGAAGCCGGACCAGCCGATACGGTCTTAATAGATATCGGAACGACAACCATTGCCTTGGTCCTGACGGAGAGCGGGAGTGGCAAACTGCGTCAGACCTGTGTATTTGAAAATCCACAGCGAAGTTATGGTGCCGATGTGATTTCCCGCATACGGTCTGCCTGTCAGGGTAACCAGAAAGAACTACAGGCTTCCATTATCCATGCAATTACAGAAAATATCCATCTCCTATGCAGACGGAATAATCAAGAGGTAAAAGCAATATCGCGCTGTTTAATTGGAGGAAACACAACTATGATCCACCTTCTCATGGGATTTAACTGCGCTCCCCTTGCCGGAAGTCCTTTTCTTATTGAACAGACTTCTCCGGAACCTTTCTTCCATGACGGCTGTGAGGTCACTATCTTCCCATGGCTTTCTGCCTTTATTGGCGGTGATATCACGGCGGGACTTTACGCCTGCCATATGACAGATACAAAAAAAACTCTGACAGATACCTCTCTCTTTATTGATTTGGGCACAAACGGTGAAATGGTACTACTGCATCAGGGAAATTTATACACTGCGGCAACTGCTGCCGGCCCCGCTTTTGAGGGCGGCGGACTATCCTGTGGATGTCCGGGAATACCGGGAGCTATATGCGGCGTCAGGCTGAAACGCCTTCGCCCTGCTCTATCCACGATTGGTAATAAGCTCCCAATCGGCATATGCGGCTCCGGGGCAATTGAACTTTGCGCTGAACTGCTCCGCCATGATTATGTGTCAGATGAAGGCGTCCTGACCGAGCGTTTTCCTTCCGATGGAATTTCCCTTGCCTCCTCACCACAAGGTGTACCTCTGCATTTTACCCCGGAAGACTTTCGGAATGTTCAGCTCGCCGTCTCTGCGATTGCCAGCGGAATTGATACACTGGCTTATACTGCCGGAATCTGTGCGGAAGAAATTCCGGTTACTTATCTTGGCGGTGGCTTCGGCTTTTATCTTTCACTGGAGGACTGTTATACATTAGGAATGTTTTCCTCCCTGCCAAAAGTGGGTATTCATCCTATGGGAAATACCTGCCTGCGCGGACTGTGGGAATATTCTCTGAAACCGGACGCCCTGATTCCTAATCTGCCTGTTAAAAATGTCAGTCTTGCCGACAGCCCATATTTTAAACAGCAGTTTATTCATCATATGACGTATTCGGACTGAGTGATTTCTACTACATACTCAGTTCCGGCAAGACGCAGGAAATCTCCGTCATGAAGCACTGTTTTCTGCCATGGAACCAAGCGCTCGTTATTCCGGTAAGTACCTGCTTCTGACTCCTCATCAGCCGCCAGAATGTTATTACCCTCCCGCAAAATCTGCGTATGTACCGGACTGATTTCTTTATCATGTAGAACCTTGTTTACTCTCCTCTCATCCCCTCCGATCCGAAATGGAAATGTACTTATTTCTATCATTTCTTCCTTCCCTGTCTTTGAAATCAGGCACACCTTTTTCCCTCCCTCCTCCTGCTCATATTTTGTAATTTTTTCTCTTTTTTTGCCTGAATCAGCAATCCACATTGCCCGCCAGGCCCCATATCCACAAACACCCATGAAAAAGAGTGCTGCCCCTGACAGCTTAGCCCAGTCTGTCTGTCCCGAAAGGGGCTTTTTGAAAAAGCCAAGCCACCAAAATAATACAGTCATAAAAATACCTGCCGCCAAAAAAATCCCCGGAATAATCCATGAAGAAAAATGTGCTTCCTTTTTCTCTTTTAATATTTCAGGTATTGCCAATGGCTTAACGTCAGAGATTGTCTTTTCCTGCCGCTCTACCCTCTGTTCACCCTCTTTTATAAAATCTCTTAACAGTGCCTTTGTACAGCCTGCCCCTTTTGTCATTTTATGGATTTCATATATGAAAAAAACAAGCCCTTTATCCTCCTGATTCATTTTTTCCATGATATACTCCATCAGACGCCCGAACGACCGGATATCCCCACTTTGCTGACCAGCGTTATAGATTCCCGCAATCTGCCCCGACTCCTTTTCTATATAAAGAGTATCTTCGTGAATTACTAAACCGTTACTATCAAGCAGATATTCTTCCAGCCTTGCTCCCATACTTATTATCTGCAAAAGGATATGGCGGATATCCCTTTCTGTAAATATCGTCTCTGATAAATACGCCGCCAGCGAAATTCTTCCTGCAATATCATAGATACATTCCTTTTCCCCATTAATCCAACGTACTTCCAATGGCAGAAATCCCGGGATCTCCTGAAAAGAAAATATTTTGTCACTGAATGTCTCCTCTCCCGCACCTGTAACCTTTAGATAATTCCCCATACCTTCCTGTATCAATTCCCACTTCATAATAACTAAAATCCTTTCTATTTTTCAATCATATCATAATCCCACTTGTACTCTGCCGGCAGTATTTTTTCCCTGGATGTTTTAAAAATCAGCTCTGGCTTTCCTTCTGATAGAACTCTTTTTAAAAACCGGAAAGAAATTGGCAGTTGGCAACGTACCGTTACGTTAATTTCGCAGATTCCCTGACTTGCACTCACTGTCTTTACCTTCATTAAATACAGGCTATCGTTAAGTTCTTCTTTACACTTCTTTTCCCATTTTTTAAGATTAGAACCCATTTTATCAGAACACTCCTTATATGCCATTTGATTTGTTCTGCTTTCCATTACCAGTCGATCATGTATGAATAACCCGCCATAACAGAGCGCTACAATTACCCAAACACAGACAGAAACGACAAAGGTCGCTTCTACGGTGTAATAACCACCTGATTTCATAATATAAACACCACCCCATACGCAATTGCCGTGAACGGGACAAATGGCATTGTATATTTTCTTCCCACCCGCCTTATAACAAGTAAAGCAAGTCCCGCCATAGCTGCCAGAAAAAGGCTTAACATCAATAATTCAAGTGTTCGGTAAAAGCCGAGCGCAAGCCCGGACACAATGTATACGAGAGCATCCCCCTGTCCTATTTCCCCTCTACTCAGCCTGCTTACCACAAATAAGAATATGCCTACCAAAATACCGGGCAGCCATTCCTCCAGTTTTTTCCCTGCCACTATCTGTGCCAGCGCGATAAATATAATGCACACCACTCCCGGTATAATCGGTATTACTTTTTGTTTCCTGTCAATAACCGCCATAACCGCCAGATATATTCCCGCAATTAAACTCCCTGCTTCTTCCATAATTATTCGCCATCCTCTCTGCCACACTTACTACATGGCGTACGCTTCCCTACTTCAGATATTGGTATTTCCCGAATACTTCTTTTAATCCCGCTGCAGGAGCGGCTCGTGTGAAACCGGTCGCCAAAATTAGCAATCCATATCCGCGTCTGTGCAAATAGCTTTTTATTCCTGCAACACCTTTCACATGGCTTGTACCGCCCTCCTCCTTCGTTTCTCATACTGCCGACATCCTGATACTTTATCTGGGATATACTAAGCTTCAAATATGTACACTCCCTTCTTCTGTGATATACCCGTCCTGTTTCCGTTACATAAACAACACAGTCCGCCTTCTCTCTGCCGCCATCTCTCCTTTCGACACCAGTAAAAGCACGCGTATGAACCCTTTGCCGAAATCGACAGGCAGCTACGGGGACTGCCAGAAAAGGAGACTGGATTTTGTAAGAAGCTATCAGGTCAATTTCATCATTTTCTGTTAAAATACGCGACTCTAAAAGTGAAATGGAAATACCTGTATGTTTTATATATCTGTTTATTTGCATTTGATAATATGACCTGCTCTTATACAGGCTGCTATGGTCAGCCCCATACTTTGCTGACGTTTCTCTCGCTACACGCGTAAGCGCCCACTGTATCTCATCCTGACATTTTATCATCTGCCCCAGATAAGCAACCGTTATCATAGCAAAAAGAAAAATGGGTAACACGAGTGCGGCCTCTACTGTCATAGAAGCACCACTTTCTTTCAACTTATTATTCTTCATATATATAACGCCTTTCTTCTCTCCTGCGACTCAAGGCGGGAAAGGGTATCCTATAAGTTATTAGATTCTCTGTATTAAATTGTTGGGGGGAGATACATTGCATAATAATGATTAAAATATTATGTTTGATTAAATTTGGATTGGTCCTCTAAGTTTTGTATAGGATACCCTTTCCCGCCTCGAGATTACAAATAGCTTTCTGTTATCCTGCACGATATGTGGTATGTACGGAAATCACGCTCCAGCATCTTCCCGATTGGCACCATCCGGAAAAAATAAGCTGGAAACGAAAACTCTCCCTGTACGGTCACAGAAAATACGCATGTGCCAAGATGAAAGTCCGGATAACCATTTTTTACCATATTCCACTGAATCATATCCATAACCCGGTATAATCTGGTGCTCTTTTTCGTAAACGCCATAAAAAGAAGTATATACTCCCGATAGCCAAAAGAGTTTTTACCCGCTTTCTTCCATTTTTTCGCTCTTCCCGTAATCGTCTTGCCCGATATCTGGAATAATTGCGAAAAGGATGTTAAGACGTCCGAAGGGGACTTTACGACCGGAACATCCCTTCCCTGAAGCAGCCCGGCAAGGTCTACCAGCCCTTCCACAATAGACCAGACAATCAGAATTATTGTCTGAGTCAGGCGGATAAGTGGTTCCAGCCCGGTAAATCCTACGATTGCGGCGGCCGCTGTATATGCCTCCGCCTTTTTGCCGGAGTCTCTGTATATTGCCGCAAAATTTGCTACCGCACGTATCAGTAAAATCCGGTTAAGTACCGATGACAAATTTTTCCTATCCGAATCCCCTCCTGCTACGACATACTCCCACTGATACTCAAGGGACTTTTTCCAGTCTGGTACTTTCGCGGTATAGCTCCCGAATTTATCCTGAATATAGGAATCCAGACAAAATTCCTCTAAGACATATTTTCCCGCGTCGCCAACAACTCCGGAAAGACTGACTTCCTCATCTTTAGTAAACTCAGAAATCCGGCTGTCATAGTCCTCGGTTTCCCCCGGCTGCTCTTTATAAACTTTTGCAAAATTATCGGAATCTGCAACATTCTTTTTTGATATCTTATCTGGGGTTTCACAGACCAGACTCAATATACCGTCCCCCCACACAGATGACAAAACATCAAGCGGATTTTCCCCGCCGCCGCTTTCCTCTACCCCTGCATAGTCAAATACGATACTAGTTGTGTCATAATCTTCCCACAGCTCGCGCAATTGCCCCATTGTTTCTTCATTCAGCCCCTGCTTGAGCTTCCTCTCTGTCTCCTCAAGTATTTTTTGGTTTACTGATAATACGGATAGACTGTCAATGAGCTTCCTCATCTTTCGGTCATGTTCGTCAAATTCACGCGACTTTCCACCGAATTTCTGGTATCCTGCCCGCAATAAACTGGCCTGTTCCTGTGCCTGTTCTACCAGCTTACGAACCTTCTGCACCCGCATAAGAAATTCGCTTTTCCCCGCTTTTTCCCACGTAGCAGGGGTATCATCTATTTTCTCCTTCATCTTTTCCCAGACTTTATTTTCCGTAATAGAGAAATTCTGTCCCTTTATTTCGCCAGTCGCAAACATCTTAATAAACTCATCTTCACAGCGTATTCCCCCATCCGGCACAGAAATACCATCTACCAGACGCATAAGCTCCAAAAACTGCTTATCCATCTCCGCTGCTTCTCGTTCCTCCTCTACCGTCTCCTCTATTTCCTTTGCCTGTTTTTCAGTCTGCAACACCTTCTCCGATTTTTTTAATAACTTTTCCAGTTGCTCTTTTGTAATCTTTCTTGTCATGTAGTAATTAATCTCTTTTTGCAGGGCTGCTGCCTGATTATCTCCTAAGTACACCTTATCTGCTATTTGAACCCCCTGAATCTGTCCTCTGAAAAAGTCCATATATCCTCTTTTTGCTGCCGAAAATGTATCGCCTGCGTATTTTGATATTACTGTTTCAAATGGAGTCCCCTCGCTTTCAAGGAAAAAGAGTCCATAATGCTCATACAGAGGTCTGCTGTATTCGGTCAAAAGCCCCTCTGCCGCCAGCCGCAGAGTCCTCGCCGCATGGTTACTGCACGCCGTATACCGGGCAGTCTCTACCAGTGTCCCAATCAATGCAAAAATCAAGATTCCCGTAAGAGATAGGAACACGGTAATACTGCCCTTTTTCCTAGCCAATAATATCTCCTGAATCTTTTGTAAATGCTTTAAACGCCTTATTCACAACGGATGTGATTTTTCCCTTGAACACCAGAACCAGTGCAATTAACACAACCAAAATCAGTATAATCTCCACTACACCTATGGCATCTTCTTCCTGCCAAAACATTTTTAATTCATTCATAGAATCCCTTCCTTTCATAATTACATAGTCATAAATGCCGGAACCATTATGATTCCCATTACAAGCCCCAGCATTAACATCATGGGAAACAGCAGCTTTGTTCCTGCCACCTCTCCCATTTTTAATACCCTTGACTTCCTCTGTTCCAGTGCCTCCATTGATTCCTTTTCCAGAATATCTATAATCCCCTCTGCACCCTTTTTCAAATTCTGGGTAATGACAGAGGAAAACCTTAAGTAGGGAAAAAGCCGGCACCGCCTGCCAAACCGTTCCATTGCTATTCCTTCCGATATACCGTCTTTCATTTCCTGTAGCATGACACAGATTTCCTCATAAGCATACCGCATGCTCCCACCTTTTTTCCTTTCCTCTTCATACTCCATTGAAAGCCGTTCCACCGCTTTTCTCACAGTCAATCCTGCGCTTAAAAGAAGCATAACCTTATTGACGATTCCCGGATGTTCCATTAACATCTGTTCTTCCCTCTCCGCAAGCTTTTTCTTTTGCTGTTCCCGCCAGACAAATGGCATAAATAAAATCACACCGATACATAAATACACTGCCAGATAGCTTTTTTCTTCTCCCGTTTCCCAGTATGTTATCTCTGTACTGCCGACCTGTCCCGGCAGTTCTACGACAGCATCCTCTGCCCTATCTTTTAACACATTTTTTATTGTCCTTTTTACGTCTTGAATTGCCCGTTCTTCCTCCGTAAATACTCTCGAATCAATATGTACCATAAAATGAAATACTTTTCTCCAATTTTTCCATGATGCCTCCAGCATAATTTCCGTATCAACACCCTGCTTCGGTATCGCTGCGGCAATTGGCGAACCGGAATCTTTTATGTACTGTTCGTCCCATGTCCATTTTAATTCTGCCTCTGTTCCCGGTACTTCCGTCACAAAATTTAAAGCTTTTGTTACCTTTTTTAGAGAAGGATTTTTCCCCGGCAGTGTTTTCCCGACATAATCCTCTACCGTTTTTTCAATCTGCTTTTTTTCTTTTTCTGAAAACTCTTTTGGCTTTATAAGAAGCGAAATCTTTTTTTCCCAACTGGCAATGTCAGATTTCCCGCTCACCTGTAAATCGACCGTCTCATCCTCCATCTGGCGGACGATGTATCGTTCCCCAGATAATATGGAATCCTCCGGCTTAGTCGTAAAACAATACACCCATGCAAGCCCGCATACAATAAGCAATAGGACAACTATGCCCACTCTTTTCTGCCAGATGTCAAAAAGCTCCTTCTCCCTATCCCCTCTGACAAACATGGCATTGACGTATTCTCTTGTTCTCTTTTCCTTTCTTAGGACGCCAAATAGCCGTTTGCTTAAAAAGTCAAACTTTTTCCTATTCTTCATCTATCCCTCCCTCTCTTAGCTCTGAATATTCATAATTCTTCTACTCCACAGAACAGCAGCCCCGTATATTAAGAGAAAAAAACTCATGATAAATCTACCCTGAATACCTTCATATAAAGGCTGCAAAAAACCCGGTGAAAATACTTGCAGATACAAAATTATCAAAAGGGGAATAATCATCATACAGTTTGCCTCCATTTTCTTTCCTGCAATCATCGTCTGGATTTCTCTTTGTATATCCATTTTTTCTCCAATGTTATCCGCTGTCCGCTTCATTACCTTCACGAGGTTGCCCCCGCTCCGCCGCGCCGTCGCATAAATCTGGGCAAACGTTATGATATCCTCGGTACCGCTTCGTCTTCCTAAATCTAGAAGGAGCGTATCCAGAGACTGCTTTAGGCTGAGTTTCTGACTGATATTCTTCAATTCCATCAGCATGAGAGTCTCCTTTCCATACATCAATTGCAAATCACGATAAGCCTCTGTAATTGCATTTTCCATAGAATATCCCGCCACCAGCGCAGAGACCATGCTGTCCATTGCGTCCTTAAACTCTGTCATCAACTGCCACTTTTCCTCTTGCAGCAGTCTCCCTTTTTTATAACGAAGATAATAGGCTGCCCCTGCCACAGAAAGCGGCGCGCAGATTATTATGCTGCGATAAAATAAATATAGCAGAATAAAGCTTGCTGTCAGCCCAAATGCAGTATACTCAATTTTCTCTCTGGGAGAATAAAAATATGTATTATAATCCCTCAAAGCTTCACCCCCGCTCTCTGACACTTCCCGACCGCTTTCAATGTTCTTCCTGTCGGCTGTAATTTCCCAATGACCTGTCCTTTTTCCTCGCCGGTTTCCCTAAACTTAAAAATCGGAAATAGCTCAATTTTTCCTTCCGATACTTCCCCGACCTCCGTTACCTCCAGCACCTTTCTGGACTTATCGCGAAGCCTGCCTAAATGAACTATAATATCAATACCAGAAGCAATCTGCTGACGAATTGCCGCCAACGGAATATCCAGCCCCATCAGCACAAGGGTTTCCATGCGGTTCAGCATATCACCCGGACTGTTGGCATGACCAGTCGACAGGCTGCCATCGTGCCCCGTATTCATCGCTGTAAGTAAATCAATGGCGGCAGAGTCCCGGATTTCTCCAACAATAATTCTGTCCGGTCTCATTCTCAGTGCACTTTTTACCAGATTTCGGATCGTCACTTCATTTTTTCCTTCCACGTTTGCATTTCTTGCCTCAAGCCGAACTAGGTTATCAATATTTTGAATTTGTAATTCCGCCGAATCTTCAATCGTAATTACCCGCTCATTGTGAGGGATGAAATTCGAGAGAATATTCAAAAAAGTTGTCTTTCCTGCTCCCGTCCCTCCTGAAATAAAAATGTTATATTTTGCGGCGACCAGTTTGCGCAAAAATTCTTCTACTTCCTCTGTAATGGCACCCATCTGTATAAGATTTTTCATTGTCATAGCTTCTTTGGGAAATTTTCGTATCGTAATAACCGGGCCTTCAATGGCAATCGGCGGCACCACAATGTTGACGCGGGAGCCGTCTTCCAGTCTGGCATCGAGAATTGGATTGGACTCATTTACAATACGATTTCCCGCCGAAGCAATCTGCTGTGCGATATCCTCAAGCCTTTCCTGATGTTCAAACTTTATATCCGTCTGAATAAGCCTTCCCTCCCTTTCCACAAAAATATGATTTGGCCCATTTACCATAATTTCTGTCACGCCCTCATCTTCCAAAATATCCTGCAGCACATCCAGTTTTCGAATAGAATTGAAAATTACATGACGCAAAAATTTTTTCTCCTCCAAACGTATATACTCTCTCTCTGCCGCCGATTCGATATGCCGTTCTATCAAACCGGCTAATTCTGAATCACTAATTTCAATCCCCGCCGGGATTTCATTTAGAACTTCCTCTCTTATTTCCTTTTTTCTCTCATCTGACATCTTCTTCGATAATGCAGACATCTTCCTCACCCCCTACATGCCCTTCTACCAGCTCCCGAACATAAGCCATCATCTGCCTATCTTCCGAAAGCTGCGAGAGAGGCTGCCCGGATAGCGCCTGTTCCCATTCCCTTTTGTCAAACGGCAGTTCAATAAATTGGGCTTTTCTCTCCAGCGCTTCCTTTTTTTCCATGTGACAGTATTTTCGGAACACTGCATTGCGAACTCTCCCGCAAAGTCCTTCTTCCTTTACTACAAATACCCGGTCGCCCATTTCCATTAAATCCAACGTATACTCAAAAAGCTGTCCCATTTCTACTACTACGCTATCGTATTCACATTCTGTAAAAATACGGTGAAAAAGGGTCTTCCATTCCTCCAGTGAACAATCCAGTAAATCCTTATAATGTGATATTGGCGCCAGCATACAGGCATTACCAAAGGGCATACACAGTTGCTCCTGCCTCTGTGAAAATTCCTCCTGATTCATAAGAAATAATAACTCTCCCAGCCCCTTTTTACCGAACTCAGGTTCCATGGATATCTCCTGTGAATAAAATACAGGAAACCCCGAAAGGCTCAAATATAAACATTTCCCGCAGCTTCCCAGATATTGCGCTAACGTCACAGATAATAGTGTACTTTCTGTACCGTCCGGTGAAAAAACACAGTACAAACCTCTCACGTCCTGCCCTGTCACACTCTCGGACAACCGTTCCGGTTCCTCTTTCAGCTGCAACAGCATTAAAAGTTCCCTATAAATTCCCTCTGCCTTTTGATATTGAAATATCGTTTTGTTTCCAACATCCTGCTTGTTGGATAAATAAATTACCTTCCTTTTCTCGTCCTCCTTCACACCCATATCATCCGTAAGCACTACCAGTTCTTCGGATTCCATTCCCACTCTCATTTTTATTTTATCTGCCGCCGTCACTAATTCCGGATGTAAGTGCGGATTTTTCTTTCCCACTAAAAACCGCAGAAATCTTTTGCCATACTCAGCATCCTTCAGATAGAGCAGCAAAATAACATTTTCCATCTGACCACCCCTTTTTCTCAACCGAAAACAACTTTACGATTGGCTTAATATACACAAATCAACACGGCAAGTGAAATTGCAACCGTAAAAGGGATGATACCGTCCTCTCCCTCGCAATTCCTGTCATAATATACCGTTATTCTTTTTTCCTGCATACAACGGATAACATAGTTGGATAACTGCCGAAAACGGCGAGTGAAATTGTTTCTGATTATCATTTTGACTACCGCCATCACAGCCCCTATAAATAGGGAGACAACCATGATTTTTAAGACTAGGCGGATTCCCACAAAACTTCCCACCACAGAAAACATTTTACTGTCCGATGCGCCCAACATACGACACCGATAAAAAAAATAACATAGGATAAACGGAATGATTATTCCTGTCAGCCAAGGATATATACCTGTGAGTCCTTGCACTTCCAAACGCCTGATCAGGCTTATTAAAAGAGCGGATACAATAAGCACGTTCGGTACTCTGTATCGCGTAATATCGAATAGGGATGCCGGCAGGAGAACGAGAAAAAATAACTCGCTGCCTGGGATAATTCCCCACCTCCTATCGTGATGTGAGTACAACCATACCACAGAAAATTTTCATTGTCAACACCTTTTTAAAAAAAATCGTCGTACATGGCTTATTTCATGCGCATTGCTTTTACGAATAGTTCTGGTAATTTTTGACTATACTGATATTAGAATTAGTCAATATATCCGGAAAGGAGGATTTTGTATGAGACGTCGTCAGGCAAACCAAATCAGACTGGCTAAAGAACAATTAACAAAAGAAATTGAATCTTTAAAGCAATCTCTTGAAACAGCGAATTCCAACTTTGAAAATGTGTCGGATCCCGACTTAATTGACAGTTACATCTATGAAATGAATGCGATTTCTTTTCGCTATAAATATCTGCTGCGGCAGATGCGTAATATGGAATCATAGCAAAGGGCACTATACATCAAAATTATAGAAAAAAGAAGAAGCGGTACAAAAAATTCGCTTCTTCTTTTTCCTTTTTCTATGCCTCAAATCCACGGTTTGAATCTAACCCCATTCCAACGGTCTCATTTAAGCTATCCGGACCATAGGTAAGCCCGGCATATATCTGCTGTGCATTTTCCATGACAGCCCCGGATGTATCCTGCTTCGCCACTTCCTGAAAGGATGGCAGTAATTTTTCAAGAATATCCGACGCATGGTCAAACAGCTCCGGCTGGCGTAATGCGATTCCGCGGCACAACTCGCCACGCGCAAAAATATACAACTGGCGAAGGTAATGGGAAACGCTGTACTGCATATCCAGACTGCGCATCAATTCAGTCAACATTCCCTCTGCTCGCTCTGCTTCCTTTCGCGCCTCTGCAATTTCCTCATCTGCCAGAAGCTTCTTCCCCTCTGCAATACTCGCCAACGCCGCTTCATATATTACCACGACAAGCTCACTGCGGTTTGCCTGTGATACTCTTGCCGCAAACTCCTGCAACTTTTCTTTTTCCATAGAATTATCCCTTCTTATCCAGACTGATCATCAACCCTGAAGCAACTGCAAAATTGTCTGTGGCTGATTATTTGCCTGTGCCAGCATGGAAGTTCCTGCCTGAACCAGCACACTATACTGCGTATATTTTGTCATCTCCTCAGACATATCCACATCCTCGATACGGGAACATGCCTCTGTCAGGTTTTCAGAGCTTGTATCCAAATTCGCCACGGCAGAATCCATACGGTTCTGGTATGCGCCCAGTTTACCACGGACTGTGGAAACCTGCTGAATCGCATCGTCAAACGCCTGAATCGCATTGGAAGCACCCGCATGCGTACATACATTACAATATTCAATCGCCAGCGACTGTGTATTTACCGGCGGAATCGAAATGTCGATTGTCTGTCCTTCGTTTGCACCAATCTGGATTGCCACATACCCGGCATCCAGCATCGTGACGTCTGCACTGGAACCAGCCTCTGCCCCTGACACATCGAATATCATGCTGAACCCGCCTCGGTCGGAAACCGTCACGCGCCCACCGTCTATAAATACGGTTGCCGTATTTGAAAATCCGGATGCTGTATCTAACGTTACTTCTGCGTCCTTACCCTGCTGTCCGGTCGCACCATTCACGCCGAGCTTATTTGCTAATTCCAGGTTATCTGTCGTCACTTCTATTTTCTGAGATGAACCATACAGCTTAGAGACAAAAGACAGATTTGATGCCAGACCAAGCTCGCACTCCTCGCCTGCTCCATTGACAGGTATGACATCAATATTCATCATCTCGCAATAATCACGAATCTGGGCATATACATCTTCGTAGCTGTCGCCTTCTTTGATTTCGATGCTCTCGCCGTTTATCTGAATCTTTCCAGCCGCTTCCTTCTCTACCAAATCCGCCGGGGAAAATCCAATGGCACCGGAAGTAAGCGTTGCCTGTGTTGCTACTGCGTCAACACTGAACGAGTATTTTGTCAATCCCACATCATCACTTGCCGAAATCAGTTTTACCCCGACATTGTTTGAGGATGACTGACGACAGCAGGAGCCATCCAGCACGCTCATCGTATTGTATTCGGTCTGCTCGGACAGACGGTCAATCTCTGCACGCAGGGAATCAATTTCTCTCTGAATTGCCTGCTTATCGTTAATTGTATTTGTTTCATTTGCCGCCTGTACGGACAGTTCACGGCATCTTTGCAGCATGGACTCGATTTCAATCAGAGCGCCCTCCGCTGTCTGAATGAAAGAAATTGCATCGGAGCCGTTTTTCGACGCACGCTCAAGTCCTCGTATCTGTGCATGCATTTTCTGGGAAATCGCCATCCCGGCCGCATCGTCCGCCGCTTTGTTAATACGGTAACCCGAAGATAACCGGGTGGTACTTGCTGTCAGCCTCTGCTGAACACTGTTCAAATTAAAATTTGCGCGAAGCGCTGTTATATTAGTATTGATTTTCATGCTTCCTCGTCCTTTCCACTTATATTCTCGATAAATAATTTTGCTACCTGATACAAATCACGGTTCTTTGTACCATCTGATTTATTTCCTGTATGGAGAGAACTTCTGCTGCCCTGAATCAGGCTCTCACTATCCATAGTAAATCCATTCTCTCCCAAATCCTTTTCAAATTTGTCTAATATCCGCCGACACTCTGCCAGACTGTCAGCGTTTTCCGCTGTGACAAATCCCCGCACGCGCTTTCCGCTCACTTTAAATGTGGCCTGTACGCTGCCAAGATTTTCCGAATCCATAGATATCTCTACGGTTCCCTTTTCCTGCTTCTCGCCGTCCCGGATTGTCACGTTACACGTTGTCACTCCCCGCTCTGTTATAATAGGAAGTTCATACATCCGGTACGTCCGCAGACTGCGGTAAAAAGAGATGCTGTTTGCCATTTTGGCAATCGCATTGATTCCATCATATGTTATATCGTCACTTTCCCGGCTCTCCGCAAGGGCCTTCGTATGATTCCCATCAATTTCATCATAAACCCTTTCTAATTCCTCCGGATTGTCAAACGCTTCCTGAAGCGATTCACTTTCTTCTTTTTTCCAAAGGGAGGAATATTCTTTATTTCCATTTGCCAGATGTGCCTGTGCCATCATCAGATTCGTCATCGTGTCCGGCAAATCTAATTCTTTCAGAAATGCCTGTATACGCCCCTCCGGATCCTGCATGACCTCTTTGAGCTGTTCTGCCATCTGGTTATAGTAGTCTGACATCCCGGCATCTGCTTCCTCTGCCTGCCGGCACGCCTCCAGCAATGCCTCCAATGACATCTCATCCGTTTCATCTGCAAAATCGTGAAGCGCCTTCGGTGACAAATGCTTTTGCAGTTCTGACACAACCACTCCACCGTATGCACTCTGTATCTGCTCCGATATGGAAGTACCAGAGGTTACTGTCTCCTGCAGCCCACCGAAATCATTCTCCACCCGTACGTCCATTCCCTCTGCTTTTCTTGTACGGACTGCGGAAAGCAGGGAAGACAGGGATAATTCTTTCCCCTCCTTCACGACCTGCCCGATTACGGCGCCATCGCTCTTTTCTATCTTATCTAACAGGCGGTATACGCCAATCATACTCTGGCGTTCCTCGCTCGTCAACCCGCCCTGATGGTCCATTTTCCAAAGGAATTTTCGGAATGAAATATCCTCTGAAACAACCTCTTTTTGGATGTCCTGTATTTCACCGGAAAGCTCCTCGACAGACTTTTCCAGTGGATTGATTCCCCTCTTTATCATCTCCGAAACCACTGGCGGCTTCAGGCTCTCCATCAGGGAAGTTACCTTGCTGTCATATTCTTTCATGCGGAAAATATTTTCCTTTGAAAGCTCCATCCTGTTATAGGCAAGAATCCGGACTGCTCTTTGATTCCTGCCGGTAATTTCTAAATCCAAGTCTTCTAAAATATCATCTACATTTCGGAACGCCTTCGTAATCGAGTCGCCTAAATCACGTCTTACCTCTGTACCGACCGCTTCATATGACTGCTCCATTTTGTCATACTGTGCGGTCAGATTCACAGCAGAATCCGACAACTCTCCTAATGTCTGGCTTACTCCTGCTTCTATCGTAACGCCTAAAAGTTCTACTGGTGCAGACAAAACATTTTTCGCTGCCTGCACGGTGTCTGCCATGACTTGGGCATTTCCCTGCGTTACCGGTATCCCTGTTTCCATAAGCAGAGACTCACGCGCCTGACGCTCCTGCTCCCGAAGGTCTTCCACAATCTTTTCCAGATTTGAAACATCCAAATCAATGCCTTTTGCCGACATGGTGCGTGCTGCCTCTACCGTCATAGATAACCGGATTTCTTCCATTCGGCGTTTTGCGCTGATAAAATCAGCCTCTGTCGGATATGCCCTCCGCAATGTATCGTCATCTGCCGACACAAGGTTCTTTACTGCTTCCCCTGCCTCTGCCGCAGATAGTTTCGTCAAATCTGCCTTCTCCGGTATCATTCCGTCTGCCATATCATCAACAATGCGTGAAATCAGAGTATTGATATCCTCCTCTTTCAACTCCTCCAGCCTCTGATAGGTCTTTACATTTTCTGCCGTTACGGCTACGTCATTCTCATACAGCCACTTTGCCGTATTCATGGATTCCTCTGACACCTCAACATCGCCCTCGGCAAGAATTTCCTCGATCTGATTTTCCATCTGAGCAAATGCATCTCCAGCGGATGGCGCCGGCGTCATCTCTCCCCTCGCACCATAGCTGCCAGCGTAAATGCCTTCCGGCGTAAGTTTCAATTCATTTCCAATAAAAAACTTCATCGAAGCCTGCGAAAAAGTATCTAATCCTGCCAACATACTGACAACATTCGAAAGCCGTGCTACATTCTCCGGAATGACAGGCAGTTTCTCCTGTAGAAGTTTTTCCTGCAGATGCTGTTCCAGTGCTTCCTGTTCCTCCTGCTCTTTTTCTACATGACTCTCAACCGCCTGCTCTTTTTCCGAACGCTGTTCCTTTACACGGCTCACCGCTCTTTCAAGCTGGGATGAAGTATATTCCTCTAACGGAGTTTCCTCCTCCGACAACGCTTTCAAGTCCTCTCCCGTCATGCAGCTATTGATAAACTCTGACGGAGAAAACAGGCTGTCGTCAAACGACTCCGCTTTACCCATATTTAATTGTCTGGCCTGCGCCTCTGTGTAAACTACGCTGCTTCCCGTTTCCTTCTGTATGGCACAATCCGTTGTATGCTCCAAAATCACATTGGAAATGCTGCCTTCCGTGGCACCCGATACCGACACACCGAGATTTTTCATCCCTTCCGTATCGTTAAAGTTAGGGGAAATCTTATTTGTCTGAATTATCATAGATTTCACTCTCACTTTCCAATCTCTATACCTATATTTCGACTGAAAAGCGGGAAATCTTTAGTCTGTCTCCTGATATTCGCTTAAAAGTGTAGGATCCAGCTTAATCCGGTTATCCATCGTCTTCATTACATCCGTAATCTGAATTTCATCCCGCACGGAAGAAGAAGATAAATCATATAGGTTGTTATCCCGGAAATTCAATACGAGCGGCTCGAAAATATTGTCCTCGTTTTCCCGAATTACCAAACCTTTTTCTTTATTTGTAAGTTCAACACAAACACCCGGATACAAAATATTGATTGCCTTGATCAGTGCATTTACCACCTTCTGGTCATAGCGCTCCTCGTCTGCCAGAAGCTGGCGGATTGCCCTTACTTCCGAAGTCGGTTCCTCTTGGGACTTCATTGCCGTCATCCGGTCATAGGCATCTGCTACCAGTAAAATATTAGCATTTACATTCATCTTTAATGCAGCCGGCACATCCCCGGTATCCAGTCCGACATATAATTCCTGCATCTGGTCTGTTAATTGAAGGATGTCTTCATTAATATCCGCATACTTCGTCAGAATTTCTTTTGTGTTATTGCGTATTGCTTCCTTTATTTGAGGCTCTACCACCTCATCGTCCGGCACCTGCTGTAGCTGCAGCGCCCCGATATCATGCAAAATAGACGCCTTAACCAGCGTATTGACGCGACCAGTTGACAGTCCCATCTGCCCTCCTGTAATAGCGGCAAGAATGGCAACATTCAGAACATGCTTGTAAACAAAATCCTCGCTGCTTCTAAGACTTTGTACAAAATTTATCTTGTGGTCCAAATCTCCATAATTTTTTATGATAAGACTGCACAGCCAGTCCAGCCCCTTATCTTTTTTCCCACTCGCGATCAAATCCAAATCCTCGCGAATACTGAATACAGCCATCGTCTGGAAACGCTCAAAATTGATATCGTCTTCTGACATAGGCGGCACCGGTTCCGCCGGCTCTAATATGTATAATCCCATCAACCTGAAATTTTTGATTCCATAAATGGCCTGCATTGTCAGCTTTGTATCGCGGTCATATAAAAGCACACCGTTTTTATTATAAATCGGCTTTCCCAAACGCATGCCCACTTTCAAATCATCTACTTTTACAAATAACACGGCTAATCCTCCATTCTTTTTTGAGTCTGTACTATTTTGTCTTATTTCCGCCACATAATCTATATATTTTATATCATATCAGTAAATAAAGCTTGACGCAATACTTTTAATATGAACTTTTTTATTTTATAATGGATTTATCAGGAGTTTCAGTAGAAGAAAGGCTTTGGATTGGAGGTTTAAATGAAACAAAAACTTTTATCTTTTATATTAACTGCTGCACTCATCCTCATATCGCTTCCCCCGCTGAAGGCAGATGCGTCCCATACACCGTCCCCTTCACAGGAAATTCTGGAAAAGGGAACCTATGAGGAGGGGCAGGTAATTGTCACGCTTGCCACTTCAAAACAATCTGCCCTCACGAAAGAAGGGACCACTTTTTTTGATTCCAGCATTTCCGTAGAAAATGTATGGGATTTCGGCGACGCAGATGTCCTCGGTGACAGCAATGCAGAGAAAAACTTTCTGGAGGATAAAACTCTTTATGTATCAAAAGTTTCTTCTGATAAGTATACTACAGAGGAGCTGATAGAGGAACTGGAAAAGCAGGCCTATGTCGTTTCTGCCGAGCCGGATTATTACCAAAAGAAAATGGAGATAACCGATGACGCCTTTACCGACAGCCAGTGGTATCTTGATGGAAGCGGAAAATTTTCCACTTCGAGTAAGGGAGTCCGGTATTCCGGAGCAAAAAATATCAGCCAGTCAAAGACGCCTGTTGTCGCTGTCGTCGATACCGGAATTGATTACACTCACGAGGACATCCGGGAGCATATGTGGGTAAACCCGTATGGCTCCCTTCCCGGCGTTTATGGCTATGACTTTTCCAATCATGATGAAGATCCGATGGATGAGGATTCCAGCAGCCACGGCACTCACTGCGCTGGCACCATCGGCGCTTTATCCGGCAATGGGAAAGGTATAACCGGAATCAGCAAAAATGTTAAGCTAATGGCTTTGAAAATATTTGGCGCCAGTGAAAAAGCGTCTGGTTCTGCCATTATCGGCGCCTTTAATTATATTTATCAGGCGCAGCAGCTCGGCGTAAATATTACGGCGGTAAATTGTTCATGGGGCGGAGGACCGTCTTCTTCCACTATGGTTTCCCTGATAAACAAAATCGGGGCTGCCGGAGCGCTGTTCATTTTCGCCTCCGGCAACGACGGAATCAATGTAGATACACATTCTTCTACAAAAAAACAGTGCCCCTATGATATATCCAGCAGCTATATTATAAAAACAGGGGCTACGGACATTTCGGATTCCCCGGCAGGTTATTCGAATTACGGAGCGTCCACAGTAGACCTGTTTGCGCCCGGAAGCCAGATTTTATCTACGCTAAACGGCCAGAATTTTATCCCTTCCATATATACGGAGAAACAGCGGGAATCCATCTGTTCCTTTTACTCCTCCTGCGCTGACGCAGATTTTACCCTGTATGCACCGGAGGATGTCGGACAGACCTCGCCGGACACCGTATACAACAGCATAACCCACTCCGGGGTGGATTTTTTTGGCAATACCAAAGATGGCTCTCTCTGTGTAAAAACAAGTGCGCCGGATTCCACAAATTCTACTCTGCTTCTTTATATGGATGTGACAGACTTGCGACTGGACTCCTCGAAAACTTATTATGTTTCTTACGACATGGGCTATAAACGGAACAATATTATGTCATGGGGACATTATAATAGGCGGATTTCGCCCGACTCATCCCAGTTTGTTACCTTCCGCGGAAGGCAGTATTTACGCATTACAAATATGTCCGGTCCTTTTTATTCCTACCCGGTTATCTACATAGATAACCCGGCAGTTTCCGTTGCCAATCTAGATATTTCATCGTTTGGAAAATATGGGTTTTCCACCGGGACTTCGATGTCCGCACCTCTCGTTACCGGAGCGGCTGCACTCATGTCCTCACATTTTACAAAGGATTCTGCCCTCCAGAGAAGGGAACGTCTCCTTTCATGTGTCCGGCCTGTCAGCACCCTTTACGGAAAATGCCGGACAAAAGGTATTTTGGACATGAGTAAAATACCTTCCTCCAAAGTCACAGTCAAACCTAGAACAGTGACGAAAAAGAAAATCAAAGTGAAAAAGATAAAATTGAATAAAAAGAAAGCTACCCTGCGCTATAAAAAGAAATTAAAGTTAAAGGCGACAGTAACGCCAAAAAATGCTACAAATAAAAAAGTAAAATGGTCTTCCTCGAAAAAGAAATACGCCACAGTCAGCAAATCCGGCGTCGTAAGACCTAAGAAAAAGGGAATCGGACATACCGTCAAAATATATGCTAAGGCGAAGGACGGTTCTGGGAAAAAGGCATACTGCAAGGTCAAAATTAAAAAGAAGAAGAAAAAATAGTAGAGTTTTGGCAGTTGACACCCTGTCATTTCTATGTAAAAATAATGTAAGAAAATGTAAAGAACTAAGGATGAATTTATGAAAGAAAAAGTTGTCGGGCAGATTGTGCGCGGAGACTCCATGACGCAGGGACCTAACAATATTGTGAGCGGATACGCCAGAGGATACTACACTTTGATACAGTTCATTGAAAACGTGTCCGTTCCTCAGATTGTCATCCGTATCAACGCAAAAGAGGGCAGCTATACACCGGCAAAGCCTGTTCAGCAGTTTCTTGCTGAATTAAAAGCAGAGAACAAACAGGTGCTTGCAGCCAATTATATAGACAGCCGTCTTGAAGTCGCCATCCGACGCCCTGCACTGTTAAAAAATATTGCAGACGCCGTTACCCCAATTCTTGACAAGATGTGGGATTATGTAAAACAGAACGGATTTGTTACCTGCTGCGGCATATGTGGCAAGGAAGATGTTTCTTCTTCTCTCTGCAGCGTTTCTGGAAATGTGCAGTTCATTTGTGAGGAATGTGGCGCACAGAACGAGCAATTATTAAACAATGCACAGACACAGGAGCAAAACAGACCAGTTAATATAATTGCCGGAATCGTCGGCGCACTTTTAGGTGCTGTTATCGGAATCGTTCTCTGGGTAATCATTTATCAAATGGGCTATATCGCATCTATTGTCGGATTCATCATGATGATTTGCTCCTTTAAGGGGTTTGAGCTTTTAGGTGGCAGGCTGAATATACCGGGTATTATTATCTGTGTTGTCATAGATTTCGTAGCCGTTTACTTCGCCCACAATATCGCCCTTGCTGTTGCCATTTCACAGGAGTTTGACACCTTTTCCTTTAGCGACGCCTATCGGTACATACCAATGCTGCTCAAGGACTCCGATGTTGCCGCTGAGTATTACCGCGATTTGTGTATGGGTTATGGGCTCACCGCCCTCACTATCATTCCATCGGTCATCAACCACGTGAAAAGCAGAAAGGCGCAGTACGAATTTAAGAAGCTGTAGAATGAGTAAAATTAATAATAGATTGTAGTACTTTATTCGGAATAAATGCTATTGGTAGGGAGTAATGCAAATGAAATTTGAATGGGATGAAAATAAGAATACTATAAATAAAGAAAAACATAAAATTTCCTTTGAAACGGCAGTATATGTATTTGAGGATCCTTATTATATAGAAATGTTTGATTTTGAGCATAGTATTGAGGAGGATAGATATATTGCGATAGGAAAAGTTGGCGAAGTATTATTTGTAGTATTTACAGAAAGAAAAGAGGCAATTAGGTTGATTTCAGCAAGACTGGCAACTGATGTGGAAAGGAGACTTTACTATGATCAGAACATTAGTTATTGAGAATGGACAAAAGCCTACAAAGGAACAGCTGAAAGAAGTTGAGGAAGCAAAAAAAACTCCTATTGTTTTTGACGAGGATTGTGAAGAACTGTCACCTGCCATGTTAAAAGCATTTCAAAGTGCAGTTGTACAGCGAAATCGAAAGAGGAAAGCGTGAATGAAAAAAGGCGTGCCACAATGACAAAAGTGGCACGCCTTTTTTCATTCTTTCTACAAAATCTAATTTTTCATCAGCCCTGATAATCGTATTCCAACACGATAGCGGACAGTGGCGGAAGATACATCTCCAGCTCATATGTGTCTTTCTTTTTTAACCCTTTTCCTGTCGGCTGTTTTCTTTTTCTTGCCACAATCGGTTTCTGATTCAGACGTCCACAGCCTCCATACTTTTCATCATCGGAATTCAAGATTTCTTTGAACTTTCCTTTGCACGGCGCTTTGACTGTGTATGCCTCATGGGCAACCGGGGTAAAATTCAAAATAAACATCAACTGCTTCTTTGATGTCTTTCCACGGCGTACAAATGCAACCGTGCTTGTCTCCGGACGGCTGCAGTCCATCCACTCAAATCCCATAACGTCAAAATCATTGTAATACAGGGCGTCATATTCCGTATACAGATGATTCATATCCCGGATGTATTCCTGCATCTGCTTATGGCGCTTGTCCTCTAAAAGGAACCAGTCAAGGCTCCTCATCTCCGCCCACTCACGTTTCTGGGCAAATTCCTGTCCCATGAAAAGAAGCTTCTTGCCCGGATGTCCGTACATAAAACCATACGCTGCACGCAGGGCCGCATATTTATCACCCTCAAGCCCCGGCATTTTATTCAGCAGGGAGCATTTCCCATGAACCACTTCATCATGCGACAGTACAAGGATATATTTTTCACTCAAATAATAATCAATGCTGAAGCATAATTGCCCATGATGAAATTGTTTGAAATAGGGATCCAGCTTCATATATTCAAGAAAATCATTCATCCAGCCCATATTCCATTTATAGGAGAAGCCAAGCCCTTTATTCTTTACACTGTCTGTCACACCCGGCCATGCTGTGGACTCCTCCGCAATAATATACGCCTCCGGATGTTCCTCCGCCATGACAGAATTTAGATGCTGTAAAAACTCTACCGCCTCATAATGCTCATTCCCGCCATCCTTATTTGGAAGCCATTCTCCATCCTGCTTCCCATAATCCAGATATAACATAGACGCCACTGCGTCCACGCGAAGACCGTCAATATGAAACTTCTCCACCCAGAACAGGGCATTCGCCACAAGGAAATTCATGACCTCCTTGCGTCCGTAATCAAAAATGTAAGTTCCCCAGTCCGGATGCTCTCCGCGGCGGCGGTCCGGATGCTCATACAATGCCTGCCCGTCAAAATTCCCAAGACAGTGGGCGTCCTTTGGAAAATGTGCCGGTACCCAGTCCAGAATTACCTGAATCCCCCGTTTATGCATTTCATCTACAAAATACATAAAATCCTTCGGCTCGCCATACCGGCTTGTTGGTGCATAATAACAGCCGACCTGATATCCCCACGAACCGTCAAACGGGTATTCTGCAATTCCCATTAGCTCTATATGGGTGTATCCCATCTCAACTACATAATCACCCAGCATCTGCGCCAATTCACGGTAGCTGTAGTTTCCGTTGTCATCATCCTCTATCCGTTTTTTCCATGAGGCAAGATGCACCTCATAAATACTCATTGGCTCACGGTCACGCTCTGCCGGTTTTTTCTTTGCATGCTCCTTCTGATAATCGCTGTCCTGCCACTCATAGCCCTCCAGCGATGTAATCCGTGATGCGTTTCCCGGACGTAGCTCCGCATAATTCCCATAGGGATCGGTCTTATACAGTTTTTTCCCATCCCTCGCCGTTATCTGGTACTTATAGGCAGCGCCTTCCCATGCTCCCGGAATAAATAATTCATATATACCGCTTTCTCCGTGCAATATCATCTTGTGCAGACGGTCGTCCCACATATTAAACTCGCCAATCACACTGACGCTGCGCGCAGATGGCGCCCATACGGCAAAACGGGTTCCCTGTACACCATTTCTTGTCTCCAGATGTGCTCCAAGCTTGTCATATATTTTGTAATGTTTTCCCTCTCCGAAAATGAAACAATCAAAATCCGTAATCTCCTTCGCATATGCATAGGGATCCTGAATCGTAATCACATCATCTTCGCTATATTTTATCCGAAAACTATACTCCTTTAACTGCTCTGATTTCTTTTCAATGACATAGCCAAACAGCCCGTCAACCGGCATCGGCTCCATTTCACCGACGGTTTCGTCTTTCTCGTCCAGCACCCATATCGTCTCGGCACAGGGACGGTAGGCTGTGAAAATCTGCACTCCGGCTTCCTTAAAAATATGGCATCCGAGCAAATCCTGCGGGGCGTTGATAAGCCCCTCCTCCAGTTCCTTCATGAGTTCTTTGCCCGTCCATTTTATCAGATATTCATTCATGTTGTACCCCTTTACCTTGTCATCAACCGATTTTCTCCAATAATTCTTTTACAATCTCTGCCAGTTCCTCCGACTTTTTATCTGCATCGTCAATATCCGTTCCGACAACGCCAAAATAAATCTTAATTTTCGGCTCTGTTCCAGACGGACGTACACACAGCCACGCATCCTCTGTCAGTTCAAAGTAGAGTACATTGGACTTTGGTATTCCGGTCGGCTTCGTCTCCCCGGTCTTTACATCTTTAATGACATCTAACAGATAATCCCTTGTCGCCGTCACCTTATATTTTCCAAACTCCATCGGTGGATTTTCACGAAGCCCATCCATAATGGACTTAATCTTAGCAAGTCCCTCAATTCCCTTATGCGTGATGGCAATCACACTGTCTTTGTAATAACCATACTTTTCATACATCTCAATCATGGCATCCCAGATTGTCTTGCCGCGGAGCTTGTAATAAGCCGCTGCTTCACAGAGAGCCATAGATGCAACAATCGCATCCTTATCCCTCGCATGTGTGCCAATCAGACAACCATAGCTTTCCTCAAATCCAAACAGATACTGGCCTTTTCCCGTTGTCTCCATGCGGAGAATCTCTTTTCCTATCCACTTAAATCCGGTCAGGCATTCCGTCACTTTAATTCCATAATGCTTTGCCATGGCGTCTACCATATTGGAAGTAACAACGGTCTTAATCAACTCGCCATCCTCCGGAAGGCTTCCCTCCAGTGCCAGCTTCTGCCCGATTTCATAATCAGCGAGAAAACAGCCGGACATATTTCCAGTAAGGCAGATATAATCACCAGATTTTGTATCTTTTACATAAACGCCCAGACGGTCAGCGTCCGGATCCGTTGCCAGCACTAAATCCGCATCCTTCTCCTTTGCCAGTTTCAGCGCCAGTTCAAATGCTTCTGCAGCCTCCGGGTTCGGATAGCTGACAGTTGGAAATTCTCCGTCCGGCAGCTCCTGCTCCGGCACAACATATACATTCGTAAATCCAAGCTCCTTTAAAATACGGCGAACCGGAAGATTTCCCGTTCCGTGAAGCGGTGTATAAACAATTTTCAAATCAGCAGAAGCTTTTTTGATGCAATTCGGATGAAGAACATTTTTCTTTAATTCTTCCATGTAGCGGTCATCCACCGCCTTTCCGATTGTCTCATACAATCCTGCTTTCTCTGCCTCTGCCTTATCCATCGTCTTTACCGTGGCATAATCTGTCACAGCCTTTACTTCATCCATAATACCACTGTCATGAGGCGGTGTAATCTGTGCGCCATCCTCCCAGTATACCTTATACCCGTTATATTCCGGCGGGTTATGGCTTGCTGTAATGTTGATACCGGAGATACATCCCAGTTCTCTCACAGCAAAGGAAAGCTCCGGCGTAGGTCTGAGGGACTCAAACACATATGCCTTAATGCCATTTGCTGCCAGACAACATGCCGCCTCATCTGCAAACTCCGGTGACATACGGCGTGAATCATAAGCGATTGCCACACCCTTCTTCTGTCCGTTCTGCTTGATAATATAATTGGCAAGTCCCTGTGTCGCCTTGCGAACCGTATAAATGTTCATGCGATTTGTTCCTGCCCCGATAATACCGCGAAGACCTGCCGTACCAAATTCTAAGTCTGCATAAAAGCGTTCCTTAATTTCATTTTCATCCCCGGCAATACTCTCCAATTCCTGTTTTGTCTCAGCATCAAAATAAGGGTTTGACAGCCAAGCCTCATACGTTTCTTTATAATCCATAATTTCCTCCTATCCGCCGTTTCCCGGCTCTCTTTTTATATATTGGTCCTGTCCGAACCGAACTTACCCCGCACTTTTTGCCTTCAAAGCCGGAAAACTCCAGCTGATATCCTGACTGTCGTCCGGAATCTCAATACTATAGCTTTTTGTCGTGTACCCATCCTTTGTCAGCGTCAATGTTATACTTCCAAGCATTTTAGTAAAGCTGCACGGAATTTCCCCTTTGTAAGTTCCATTTATATATACAGCGGCACCACTCGGCGCACTAACTGTAATTTTATGGTCGGTATCATAATCTGCCGACGAGGTATTTGCCCCTCCGGAAGTATCATTGGTAACGGATGAGTCGGAACTTTTTTTATCTTCCTCCTCAACCTCTGCCTGCTCCTCCTGCAAATTGATGTCTATCGTCGGGCCCGGATCCTTAACAGTAAGGATTCCCTTATATTCATTATACCCTTCTAAGACTACCCTTACTGAGTGCTTTCCATATTTTAATGATACCGGTTTGGAATAATCCGTCAGGCTGCCATTGACATACAACTCTGCACCCTCTGGCTCAATTCGGAATTTTACCCTTGAAGTGTCCGGCACCTGCAGCTGGAATTCGGACATATCCAAATCCGTTACCTGATTCCTTTTTACTTCAACCGTCGCCGTTCCTGTCATATCCCCATTTACCATAGTAACAGTCTGAGTCCCCTCCGGCACAGTCAACAGCATCTCTTTCGTAACCGGCAAAATGGCTTCTCCCTGAACGGTCAGCGTTCCACCGACAAAATCATTATATTTCGCAGGGCGTATATAACCGTGTCCCTTTGTCACTACAAGGGAATAGGCATGTCCTTTTACTCCCCGGAAGGTAACCTCGTCATTCGAGGTGATTTCCATCGGACTCAGCATCTGTCCGTCGGAATAGATAACCATCTTGTCCGAGTACGCATATGTCATATCCTGCACGGTCAGCCGTTTTTGCACGGAATCCACAGATACCTTAACATTTTCTGTCTCTACTATATTTGCGGACTGCTTTATCCCATCAATGCTCCGTCCGTCCTTACTCGTATATACATCAAATACATCCCCGATTTCAACTTCCGACATCGACATATCCCTGCCGTACTTAGAATTCACCGACGTAGCCCCGGAATACGAATAACTCTCCTCCTCATCGAAGGAGGCATTGTAAAATGTAACCGTACTATTTTTCAAGTTTACCGTCTTGATAACGCCGACAAAATCTGCACCCTTATCATAAACTACCGCACCGCTGGCAGATTCCGTCACTGACCTCTGCTTTTTGCCGTTTGAACAGCCTGTCAGGCCGAGCAGGGTAGCTATAACACAGAATACAGCCGCTATCCGATACCTGTATTTCATCCCATCACCTTTTCTTCGTAATCTTAATCATGATTGTACCATATTTTTGGAAATATGACTAGTATTCTTTCACATTTATTATCTGCTATTTGCCCCAGCGAAGTGCTTCAAGCATAGAGACCCCTATCCTTGAAGCACGCTTACCAGAAAGTCCGTCTTCGCCCTCTCTTGTTCCCTTACACCAATCAGCTTTTCCATATTCTTATTTGATATCCACGATTTTTTCCCATTTATATACTGATTAAGCAGTTTCCAGAATTTCATCGGGTATCCCAGAACAATACACAGAAATTCCCGCTCCTCCTCCTCTAGTGGCTGCTCACTCCCATATGCCTCTAAAATATCCCTTCCGCACTCTTTATTCCAGCCATTTTTCTCCATAACCTTCCTCGAAAAATAGGCAAGATCCAAGAGCTGGATTCCATATCCCGCCTTCTCAAAGTTTGTTGTTGCCACTCCTTTTTTCGTCATAATCAGATTGTGATAATTATATTCCCCATGGCAGATATCCTTGGTCACGTATCTGTTCTCGTGAAAATAGGCAGACTCTGCCAGCCTCTTTTCCGCCTGCTCTGCCTTTTCAAAAAACTCATGAAAGCACCCCAGCACATATAACTCAAAATCATTTTTCCGTTTCTGGTCTTTTATATATCTATACACCCGTTTCATTTCTCTGTTGTGACGGCCGTACTTTGTCAGCAGACATTCTTCCAGTGACTTTGGTTCGTCAGAAAATCCCTTCAGATTTCGGTGCAGACATCCGAGATTTTTTGCAGCAGCCACAAGTCCCTGACGACTTTTATAATCACATTCTTCCCCATGAAACCACTGATAAACAACATATTTTTCCCCACTTTCCCACTCAGTTACCAGCTCGCCGTCCTGATTGGGAATTACGATGTCCGTCTTATCCATTCCTTTTCTTGCCAGATGCGCCTTTATTTCATTTTCAAATGTAAAATGCCCCTTTATCCTGTCATATTCACGCATCAGACGGGGGCCTTCGCTTGTATCCAGAAGCACCGCCCCTCTTGCCCGGTAACGGTTTTTCACCTGAAAACCGTACTTCCCTATGGTAAGTTCCTGCTTATCTTCCACAAAACCCCTCCTTGCTCGTCACTTTGTCTGCCTTAAATTCTATGATTTCCTCTGTGAAATATGCTCAAATCATATTTATTTTTTTCTAGTCGTATACTGGTAAAAAGCATATCAAATGGAGTATGGAATGAGGATACGCCGTTTTGTTGCCACGGTCTGTCTTGTTTTTTTTCTGACTTCCTGTGGCACCGCTACTACAAATATTACAAAAGAAAATGATACCTTTACTGAATTTACTGAAACGATATTCCGGGCAAGGTCATGCTCAGATTCATTGACACTAAACTACACTCTTACCAATCCGGAAGATTATGGCATTGCTTCACTTCCAAAAGGATTTCCATCCTTTTCCTATGAAGATTTAACAAAGGATGCGCTTGCCGATGAAAATCTTCTCGCCTCGCTGAAAAAATTTGATAAAAAAAATTTAACCTTTGACCAGCAGGTCCTTTATGATACATTGCAGGACACACTGGAGTCCGACATTCAGGGGCAAAACTACACCGCTTTTTCCGAAGCCCTTGGGCCGACAACCGGTATTCAGGCACAGCTTCCCGTCCTTCTCGCCGAATTTCGCATGGAAGATAAAAAAGACCTGTCACAATATTTTTTACTGTTAAAAACCGTGCCTGATTATTTTGATTCTCTCCTCTCCCTTGAAGAAAAGAAAAGCAGGCTGCGGACGTTGCCATGCCGTTCCTCCCTTCAAAATATCATTGCCCAGTGCCAGACCTTCCTTGATGATTCCGGCGCGTCCATTTTAATAAAACCTTTCGAAAAAAAACTCGGCGGATGCTCCTTTCTCTCGGAAAAAGAAAAACAAGCTGCCATTGCGCAAAACAAATCCTATGTAGAAAAATACATCATTCCCGCCTACCAGTCACTGACCGATGGACTTACTATCCTGCTGCCTATGGCTGGCGAGAACGGTTCCCTCTCGGAGTACCCGAACGGCAGGCAGTATTATCCGTACCTTGTCAGACAGACCACCGGTTCATCGCGCCCTCTTTCTGAGCTTCAGACGCTGATGACAGAACGGCTGAACCGCTCGCATGACACACTCATTGCTTATGCAAAAAAAGATCCCTCCCTTTTCACCTCCTGCCAGCGGTATGTCACAAAATACTCATCGCCTGACGTTATTCTCGCCACTCTCCAGCGGCGCATGACAGAAGACTTTCCTCTCTGTGACAACACCCACTATGAAGTAAAGTATGTTGATGAGGCATTAGAAAATTATCTGAGCCCCGCCTTTTACCTGACGCCGCCTGTAGATGACAGTGATAACAACATCATATATATAAATAATTCAAAAAAGTATGACCGCTCCTCCCTCTTTAACACGCTGGCGCATGAGGGATATCCCGGCCATCTCTATCAGACCTGTTATATGCACAATAAAAGACTGCCTCTTTTGCGATATTCGCTGGACTATGGCGGATACACGGAAGGCTGGGCTACCTATACAGAAATCTATTCTTATAAGTATACTGGTATTACCCGGGATGAAGTGGGTATACTTCGTAATAATATGATAGCCACACTCTGTCTGTACGGACTTTGTGATATCGGCGTCCACTACGAGGGCTGGGACGAAGAATCTCTGCAGTCGTTTCTCAATCAATATGGCTCGTGGAGCTCCGGCACTGCCTCCTCGGTATATTCCGCCGTTATTGATGAACCCGCCTCGTATCTTAAATATACCGTTGGGTATCTGGAAATTACCCTTTTAAAAGACAAAATGAAAAACGAGCTTGGCAGCGAATATACAGAAAAAATTTTCCACACCTACCTGCTCGATATGGGGCCAACCTCCTTTGATATACTGAACCGTTACATACCTCTATGGAATAAACAAAACAGTTGCAAATAAGTTTTTTTATTGCTATACTGCTATTAAATGCAACTCTACGGCTCCATTGAGCTAGTGTGAGAAAGGAGCGGAAACCGATTATGCCAAATAATAAGAGCAGTGTTTCCCATGAAAAAAAGAAGAAAAAGCGAAAAATTCCCCTTGCTGTAAAATGTATTCTCATAATTATTATTCTTCTGGGAATCGCGCTTACCCTATTTTTTTTCTACATTAAACAGCAAACAAATCCCTATCGGATTGCCACCAAATACGCAGAAACCTTTATGTCCAAAGATGTGTCTGCTCTCTTTCGTGTGACAGGGTTAAAGGAAGATACCTTTACAACACCTGAGACTTTCCGAAGCTATTTACAGGAGCGCTTAAATTACGATAAAATTTCGGCTTATAATATGGTGGAATTTTCAAACGCCAAGGATGAAAATACAAAACAATACGGTATCACATGGCAGACAAATGAACGCAACCGCGAATACAGCCAGACTCTGACTTTAAAAAAATCAGCACAAAAATTATACTTTTTCTTTGATAATTGGGAAATCGATACTTCAGAATTTCTGGCGCAGAACTGTTCGCTCAATGCACCCGCCAAGGCGGCCGTTTTCATTGACAATATCGAAGTCCCGGCGGATACGGATTCCTCTCAGACAACAAACCTGTCTGTATACAAACTAGGTTCTCTGTTTCCGGGGCGTCACACTATTACAGTCAAAATGGCAGATTTTACTGACTTTTCCACGACTATCAATATGGAAAGCGGTGATTACAGCAAACAGAAAATATATACGATAACACCGAGTATGCTAAAAATCACTGCCGAAACAGAAAAAACATTAATAAAAGATGGAGAAAACCTCATCCGTGACATCTACAAATATGCTCTCGCCGGGAAGTCTTTTAAAAAACTGGCAGACATTTATACTTTTGAAGACACGTCAGAACAACGTCTGGAACAGGCTTATAATGCGCTGATAACAAACCACATAAAACCTGCCACGCATCTGACGGATGTCAGTTTTACATCCTACAATGCTTCTACGGCTACCACCTATGCGGAGGACGGCTGCTATGCCATTAAGGTTTCCGCTAACGTAGATTATACTGCAAACAGTGTTGTTGTAAAGGAAAGTACCGCAGAAGGGGGCGGTTTCCGACAGAGTAAATCCGGTCCGGGCAGTTCCTTCTTTACAATTACTTTCCATTATAAAAAAGGAATCTGGTCCATCTCTGACACGACTGCACTGGACGCTTGTATATATTATATAAAATATTAAATGCAATGCCGCTAAATCAGCGGCAGAAGGAGGAAAAAGTATGGGAAACTTTTGTTCACAATGCGGCCGGGAGCTGCAGGATGGAGAAATATGTAACTGCACACAGCAAAACGAAGTTCAGCCTCAGACACAGAGTCAGATTGATAAGGAAGTTAAAAACGGTTTTCAGAACCTGCTTAGCGCCTTGAAAGTATTTTTTAAAAACCCACAGGAAGCAGCTGAAATATTAGCCAAAAGTGAAAACTGGCTGATTGCAATCTGCCTTATTGCCGCACAGGCGGTATTATCCGGTTTGTTTGCCCTTGCCACAATGGGAATCGGACTTGGTGCATTATCTTTCAAAGCCGCAGATTTAGCTATCGTATTTTTCTTTACCTTTATCTGTTCACTGCTTCTCTCTGCTGCCATGATGGGTATTATTTTAGGGCTGGGCAAAGCAGTAAAAGGAACTGTCGATATCAAATCCGCACTTTCACTTACCAGCATCCGCAGTTTTGTCAACATTCCATTATCGGTTATTGCCATTTTATTCACTATGTTAAACGCCACCATTGGCTTCGTACTATTTACTGTAGGTGAATTTTTTGTCATACTGCTTATCTTTATGGCGATGCAAAAAAGCATGGGGATTTCTGCAAATAAGGCTTTTCTTATTACTGGTATTGCAGCCGTTGTTCTGCTCATTCTTTTCCTTATCATGTTTACCATTTATTGTAATATAAACGCAGTGGATTTAATGAGCGGCGGGTTCCAATCCTCCATAGAAGACAGTATGGATGATTTGTTTGACAATTATTATTGATAATTTTCGTTGACTTTTTTTTCAAAAAAATCTATACTAGACTAAGATGCCCAACTAGGGATTTTTATTATGATACAGATAATTAAATCACAGGAGGTTTTTTAAATGGCAACGAAAGCAAATTACAAATTGGAAGAAATCGGTGCTGGCAAGGTTGGTTTTTCTAAAACCCGTGCTATCATCGAGGCAGGTTTCTACGGAAACAATGTAGTAAAAGTAAACACATTGAAGGAAGCATATACTCTGGCTAAAAACTCACCGGGAACTATCGTAACCGATATGCCTGTATACAGAGGTGAAGAATTTGGGCTGGACGCAGACGCCAAAGTTTTACTGTTCAATGACGGCGCTGTAACAGGACGTTATGCAGCAGCACGCCGTATCAAGGGCGAGCCGGGCGTAGATGCTCCAAAGCTGGATAAGGTAGTTATGGATGCTATGTACAAGACACGTTTCAAAAAGCTGTATCATGCACAAGTATTTGTAGGTCTGGATCCTGAATTTATGGTAAAGGCTCATCTTCTGATTCCGGAAGGAGAGGAGAATCTTCTTTACAACTGGATGCTGAACTTCCAGTATATGTCCGATGAGTATGTAAAGATGTACAAAAACTCTAAGGCAGTTGGCGATGGCAAAGAAGCAGATATTTATATCTTCTCCGATCCGCAGTGGAAACCGACTGCAAGCCCGGATGTTGATTATAGCTGTTTAAGCGACGATCAGACTCTGTGCTATTTTGATACAAATGAAAACTGTGCCGCTATTCTTGGTATGAAATATTTTGGCGAGCATAAAAAGGGCACTCTGACAATGGCATGGGCGATTGCAAACCGCAATGGTTATGCTTCCTGCCACGGTGGTCAGAAAGAATATACACTGCCAGATGGAAGAAAGTATGTTGCTTCCGTATTTGGTCTGTCAGGTTCCGGTAAATCTACATTAACACATGCAAAACATGATAACAAATATGGAGATAAGTCTATCACTGTTCTGCATGATGACGCTTTCATCATTAACACAGATACATGTGCATCGATTGCACTTGAGCCTACTTACTTTGATAAGACAGCAGACTATCCGACCGGATGTCCGGATAACCAGTATCTTCTGACCGTTCAGAACTGCTCCGCTACCATGGACGAAGATGGTAAGATTCAGCTTGTAACAGAAGATATCCGTAACGGAAACGGACGTGCGATTAAGTCTAAGCTCTGGTCTCCAAACCGCGTAGACAAAATCGAAGCGCCTGTCAATTCCATTATTTGGATTATGAAGGATCCTGCTATTCCACCGGTAGTAAGACTGAAAGGTTCTGCGCTGGCATCTGTTATGGGTGCTACACTAGCAACAAAGACATCTACTGCAGAGCGTGTTGCCGCAGGTACAGACTTAAATGCACTTCGTATTGTGCCTTATGCTAATCCATTCAGAACCTACCCGCTCGTGAATGACTATGAGAAGTTCAAAAAGCTGGTTGAAGAAAAGAATGTAGACTGCTATATTGTAAACACTGGTGATTTCATGGGCAAGAAGGTTCAGAAGGAAGATACTCTCGGTGTTCTTGAAGCAATTGTAGAGGGCAAGACGAACTTCAAACAGTGGGGCCCATTCGAAGATATTGAAATTATGGATTGGGAAGGTTTCGTTCCTGACTTAAATGATGCAGAATACAAAGCCGCATTAAAGAACGCTATGCAGAACCGTGTAAACGCAGTAGAAAAATTTGCTACTGACAAAGATGGATATGATAAGCTTCCGGATGAAGCACTGGCTGCATTGAAAAAGCTGGTTGAAGAATTAGGATAATATTTCGTTGTAATAATTCAATAGCAAGCGTCAACATGGCGTTTTGGAAGAACCCGTCATCGGCGGGTTCTTCATTTTTTTCCTATGTCTTTCCTAAATTTTTCTCGCTCTCTCTCAAAAAAGTTTTAATTTTTTTCAAATTTCCTGTAGGAATTTCCCCTCTGAATTTGTTCTTTAGAGTAGAGGGACTTTTTAGTAAACCTCAAATCAACAAACAAGAAGGGAAATATGAAAATGAAAAACAAAGGAAAGAACTTACAAAGGGGAAGAAAAGTATCAAAAGTGAGAAGAAGTATTGCGTCGTTATTGTTTTTGTGTATGCTAATAAGCAGCATGGGAACAACGGCAATTGTCTTTGCCTCAGAAACGGAAGATACCGGCGAGTCAGCAGAGCCGGACTCCGCAGAGAGCAGAAACCA
>DEUM01000052.1 GCA_002362575.1 Lachnoclostridium sp. UBA3262
TAAGTGTCAAAGACGAGATTATATAATACTCTGCTACCCCCTGCAACTGTAATACACAAATATGCGAAAATGTATATTGCAATACTTTTTTGCGTATGCTATAATGCCAGTAGGCAAAAAGACACGAATAGTCCATGCAGGACGACAAACAGAAAACCCTGAAGATGACGCTTCAGGGTTTTCTATTCCTATTTTTGCAATGGGAAGGATTAACCCATAGGCTAGTTACCGACTACTTGTTTATTATATCACATCTTGTTTTAAATACAACTTTTATTAACTCTCTTACCAAAAAACAAGCAGCTCTCTAAAAATAGAAAACTGCTCACCTTTTTTCATAACGGAGAAGGAGGGATTTGAACCCTCGCGCCGCGCGAACGACCTACACCCTTAGCAGGGGCGCCTCTTCAGCCACTTGAGTACTTCTCCAGCTGAATACTTTTACAATATTCGGAATATCTTTATAATATTCTTTTGCCTGCCAATTGTGTACTATTCACACAAGTTCAGTGCAAAAAATATTCTAACAAACAATCGTTTCTTTGTCAAATACTTTTTCAAAGAGAAAAATTCAAATCCGCATATCGGCTCTCAAATTTCTCTGTACTTCTCTGCCGCTGTCTCATACAAATTTACTCCACAGCAGTCAATCACCGTTATGACAGGTAGTTTTTCTACATACAATTTACGGATTGCCTCCGTTCCCAAATCATCATAGGCGATTACTTCACTTTCTTTAATACACTTGGAAAGCAACGCTCCCGCTCCTCCGACAGCAGCAAAATACACTGCCTTATTTTTTTTCATGGAAGCAACGACCTCACTACTGCGCTTTCCCTTTCCTATCATTCCTGTAATTCCTCTATCCATCAATACAGGAGCATATTTATCCATACGGCTGCTGGTCGTGGGCCCGGCAGAGCCAATGACCTGCCCATCTCTGTTCGGCGTCGGGCCAAGATAATAAACAATCTGATTTTCTGTGTCAAAGGGAAGGCTTTTTCCCTCTGACAATTCTTCCGTCATTCTTTTATGGGCGGCGTCTCTCGCTGTATAGATTGTTCCGGTTATATAAACATAATCACCGGCATGTAAATCTTTTACTTTCTCCTTTGTCAATGGTGTCTCTATATATTTATCCATTCTTTCCTCCAAATGAATCACTCGAATGTTAATCTGACGGTATCAAGTCGAACCATAACTCAATGGCTTGGCAATGCTGCTTAGAGCTCCCTGCGGATATGACGGTTTACATGGCAGCATATATTAACGGCAACCGGAAGTCCGGCGATATGTGTCGGATAGGTTTCTATATTCAGACCAATTGCCGTAATGCGTCCACCCAGTCCACCGGGACCGATGCCAAGCTTATTTACTTTTTCCAGCATTTCTTCCTCAAGCTCTTTTACATAGGGAATGGGAGAGGATTTATCCGAATCCCTTGTCAGTGCCTTTTTTGCAAGCAATGCACACTTTTCAAATGTGCCGCCGATACCAACGCCAATCACCATCGGAGGGCAGGCATTTGGCCCGGCGTCCTCTACTGTTTCTAGAATTGCCTTTTTTACACCTTCTATACCATCCGCCGGTTTCAGCATAAAAACACGGCTCATATTTTCACTTCCAAATCCTTTTGGCGCAACGGTAATTTCCAGTTTATCTCCCGGTATGATTTCATAATGAATCACTCCCGGTGTATTGTCCTTCGTATTCTCCCGTATCAGCGGATCTCCGACTACAGATTTTCGAAGGTAGCCCTCCTCATAGCCCTGACGGATTCCCTCATTTACGGCGTCCTCGACAAATCCGCCCTCTATATGCACATCCTGCCCGATTTTTAAAAATACAACGGTCATACCAGTATCCTGACAGATTGGTATCTGGCTGTCTGCCGCTATCTGCATATTTTCTTCCAGCTGGCCTAATATCTGTTTGCCAAGAGCCGACTCCTCTCTTTCCTTCCCGGAAAGAAGCGCCTGCTTTACATCCTCTGACAGACAGATATTTACCTGCATACACATCTCTTTTATATTTTTCGTTATCGTTTCTGTACTAATTGTTCTCATTGCCTGCCTCCGAAGGAGCGGAAGTCTCCTCTATTGTATCGTCTTCACGAACTTTGGCAATGCTTGCCACCTTAATGTCCTTCTCACTGTCAAGATTCATCAGCTTAACACCGGAGGTAACACGTCCAAGCTGGGAAATATCATCTACGCCGATTCGGATAATGATACCTTCATTCGTAATCAGCATGATTTCTTTTCCGTCCTTTACTGCCTTTGCTCCGACAACGTTTCCGGTTTTCTCAGTAATCTTATAGCATTTCACGCCCTTACCGCCACGGCGCTGAACGGCGAACTCGTCGATATCTGTTCTCTTACCCATACCAAATTCCGATACAAGCAAAAGATTCTGTCCCTGTGTATCCATCTGCATAGCCACCACTTCATCATCATAACCAAGATTCATACCTCTTACTCCGATCGAAGTACGTCCGGTCGGTCTGACATCCAGCTCATTAAAACGAATACACTGACCATGTTTTGTTACAAGGAAAATATCCTTTTCATTATCCGTTATCTTAACTTCAATCAATTCATCCTCCTCACGGAGATTGATAGCCTGAAGTCCGGTCTTTCTTATATTTGCATATTCTGAAATAGAAGTCTTTTTTACAATTCCATTTTTGGTCGCCATAAAAAGGTATTCCTCATCATGGTATTCCTTCACGGATATAACAGCAGAAATTTTTTCCTCCGGCATTAGCTGAAGAAGATTTACAATCGCCGTTCCGCGTGACGTCCTGCTTGCCTCCGGAATCTCATATGCTTTCATCCGGTAAACACGCCCCTTATTCGTAAAGAACATCAGGTAATGATGCGTCGTCGCCATAAAGAGGTCTTCGATATAATCCTCATCTATCGTCTGCATCCCCTTAATTCCCTTACCACCACGGTGCTGGTTTTTGAAATTATCAATTGTCATTCTCTTGATATATCCAAGATGAGTCATGGCGATTACGGTATTCTCTACCGGAATCAAATCTTCCATCGAAATATCAAATTCATCAAAGCCAATGCTTGTTCTTCTCTCATCTCCATACTTATCGCGGATGACACAGATTTCTTTTCTGATTACACCGAGAAGCAGCTTGCGATCAGCAAGAATTGCCTTGTATTCATCAATTCTTTTCTTCAACTCAGCAAATTCATTCTCTAATTTTTCCCGCTCCAAACCGGTTAATGCACGCAGACGCATATCAATAATCGCCTGTGCCTGCACATCATCCAGTCCAAATCTCTCAATCAGCCGTTCCTTTGCCAGTGCCGCACTTTCCGAACCACGAATCACTTTGATTACTTCGTCAATATTATCTAAGGCAATCAATAATCCCTTTAAAATATGGGCGCGTTCTTCTGCTTTGTTCAAATCATATTTTGTACGGCGGGTGACGACCTCCTCCTGATGCTTCAAATAATACTGAAGCATTTGCAAAAGATTCATAACAACCGGCTCATTATTTACAAGTGCAAGCATATTCACACCAAAGGTATCCTGCATCTGTGTATGTTTATAGAGCTGGTTCAACACTACATTAGCATTGACATCCTTGCGGAGTTCAATGCAAACCCTCATTCCTTCACGGCTGGATTCATCGCGAAGCTCGGTAATGCCATCGATTCTTTTATCTTTATGTAACTCAGCAATTTTCTCAATCAGCCTCGCCTTATTTACCATATAAGGAAGCTCTGTCACGATAATTCGGTTTTTCCCATTCGCCATCGGCTCGATATCTGTCACTGCACGCACCCGAACCTTGCCATGTCCGGTACGATAAGCTTCCTCAATTCCCCGGCGACCAAGAATCGTCGCTCCTGTCGGGAAATCCGGCCCCTTTATTATATCCATAATTTCATCCAGAGAGGTTTCTCTGTCTTCATCTACCTGATTGTCAATTATTTTTACGACACCGTTAATAACCTCCGTCAGATTATGAGGAGGAATATTCGTTGCCATACCTACAGCAATACCGGAAGTTCCGTTTACTAAAAGGTTAGGAAAACGGGAAGGCAGCACAGTAGGCTCTTTCTCTGTCTCATCAAAGTTTGGTATAAATTCTACAGTATCCTTATTGATATCCGAAAGCATTTCCATCGAAATTTTACTCAGTCTTGCTTCGGTATAACGCATTGCGGCGGCTCCGTCCCCATCGACAGAACCAAAGTTACCATGACCGTCTACCAGTGGATAACGGGTAGACCACTCCTGTGCCATATTAACGAGAGCTCCATAAATCGAACTGTCTCCGTGAGGGTGATATTTACCCATGGTATCTCCGACGATACGGGCACATTTACGATGTGGCTTGTCCGGACCGTTGTTTAACTCTATCATGGCATAAAGAATTCTTCTCTGAACCGGTTTTAATCCGTCCCTGACATCCGGTAGTGCGCGGGATGCAATAACGGACATAGCATATTCGATATAAGATGTCTCCATTGTCTTTTTCAGGTCGGCCGGTTTAATCTGGTCAAACCCGGTTTCATCTTTATCAAAGATATTTTCATCCATTTCTTACATTCTCCTTTCCTAGATGTCTAAATTCCTTACATATCTGGCATTCGCCTCAATAAACTCACGGCGGGGTTCTACCTTATCTCCCATCAGTGTATTAAATGTAATATCTATCTCGGAAGATTCTTCCTCATCCATCGTTACCTTCAGAAGTATTCTCTTTTCCGGATCCATCGTTGTATCCCAAAGTTGTTCGGCATCCATTTCTCCCAGACCTTTATATCGCTGGATGCTATTGTTTCCATCACGTCCGATTTCTTCCAGTATTTTATTTAACTCCTCATCACTGTACGCATAATATGTTTTCTTGCTCTTATCTACTTTATACAATGGCGGCTGTGCCAGATATACATACCCCTCTTTGATTAACTCCGGCATGAAACGATATAAAAAGGTAAGCAGCAGAGTAGAAATATGTGCACCGTCTACGTCGGCATCTGTCATAATGATAATTTTGTGATATCTCAGCTTAGAAATATCAAAATCCTCAGAAATGCCTGTTCCAAATGCTGTTATCATCGCTTTTATTTCATTATTTACTAAAATTTTATCTAACCTTGCTTTTTCTACATTCAATATCTTTCCCCGCAAAGGAAGAATTGCCTGCGTCGCACGGTCACGGGCAGTTTTCGCGCTGCCGCCGGCGGAATCTCCCTCTACGATATAAATTTCACAATTTTCTGGATTCTTGTCACTGCAGTCAGCAAGCTTTCCCGGAAGACTTGTGCCATCTAACGCCGTCTTTCTTCTTGTCAAATCCCTTGCTTTTCTAGCTGCATCACGTGCACGCTGCGCAAGCAGCGCTTTCTCACAAATCAGCTTGGCAATCGTTGGATTCTGCTCAAGATAATAAGTTAATTGCTCGCTTACTACATTATCAACAGCACCTCTTGCTTCTGTATTTCCCAATTTCTGTTTTGTCTGTCCTTCAAATTGTGGTTCAGGAATCTTTATGCTGATAATCGCTGTCAATCCCTCTCTGATATCTTCACCACTTAAATTGGAATCGTTTTCTTTTAATATTTTCTGTGTTCTCGCATAATCATTAAACGTTTTCGTCAGCGCATTTTTAAAACCGGCGAGATGAGTACCACCCTCCGGAGTTGTGATATTATTAACAAAACTATAACAGCCTTCATTGTACGCTGAATTATGCTGAAAAGCGACTTCTACAAAAACATCACCCTTCTGTCCCTCACAGTAGATGACATCTTCGTATAACGGCTCTTTATGTTTATTCAGATATTGGACATACTCTTTTATGCCACCTTCATAGTGGAATGTTTCTGTCCTTTCTTTTTCCTCTCTTAAATCTGTTAAAATAATTTTGATTCCCTTTGTCAAAAAGGCCATTTCTCTGAGACGCTGTTTTAATATACTAAAATCATATTCTGTTGTCTCCGTGAAAATAGAAGCATCCGGTAAAAAGCTTATCTTCGAGCCGACCTTATCTGTCGTTCCTACCTCTTTCAGCGGATACATTGTCTTTCCCCGCTCATAACGCTGCTTATATTTTTTTCCGTCTGTGCAAACTTCTACTTCCAGCCAGTCAGAAAGAGCATTTACTACGGATGCACCTACTCCATGAAGTCCTCCGGATACCTTATATCCGCCGCCGCCAAATTTTCCTCCTGCGTGTAGAACCGTAAATACAACTTCAACTGCCGGCTTTCCTGCCTTGTGATTGATACCGACCGGAATTCCACGTCCGTTATCTATAACAGTAATTGAATTATCTTTGTTGATAAAAACCTGAATCTCATCACAGTATCCTGCCAGCGCTTCGTCAATAGCATTATCTACTATCTCGTATACTAAGTGGTGAAGACCTTTCTCCGATGTACTTCCGATATACATACCCGGTCTTTTCCGGACTGCCTCCAGCCCTTCCAAAATCTGTATCTGGTCTGCATCATACTTTACTTCTTTTTCCATATCCATTTAGTTTCCTCCATTTACTACATTTCCGTTTACAATTTCAAATGTCCGGTCAATGTTGATTTTATTTTGTATAAATTCCTCTAAACCGGTACATGTAATGATTGTCTGTATTCCCTTTATATTTTCCAGTAGATAATTCTGCCTGTTTCGATCCAGCTCTGATAATACATCATCTAATAACAAAATCGGTTTTTCTCCAATCGCATTTTCCACAATTTCGATTTCTGCCATTTTTAATGAGAGTGCTGCGGTTCTCTTTTGTCCCTGTGAACCATATTTCCGCAAATCCTTATCTTCTGTAATAAAAATCATGTCATCCCTATGAGGGCCTACCGTAGTTGTTCCCAAAAAAACATCTCTGTCCTCCGACAAAAAAAGCTGGTTTTCAAAATCGTTCTGACTGCAATTCGGATGATATATCAAATCAATCTGTTCCTTGCCTCCTGTAAGACAGGCGTGCTTTTTTTTCATCATTTCATTTAATTTTTCAATAAATTCCTCTCTTATCCCAATAATTTTTTTTCCATGCTCCGTCATCTGGCTATTCCAGATTTCCAGCGTGTTTCTCAAATCTTTATTATCCTGAATCTGTTTTAATAAAGCATTTCTTTGTTTTAATACCTTTTTATATTGTGTCAGATAAAATAAATAAGCTTTATTGAGCTGGCATAATTCCATATTGATAAATCGTCTTCTCTCCTCTGGTCCGTCTTTAATAATACTCAAATCCTCTGGAGAAAAAAATACAATATTGGATAATCCTAACAATTCATTACTGTTCTTTATCGGCAGTCCATCTATGGCAATTCCTTTTGAACTGCCTTTTTTCATATGAATTTCTACCTTTAATGTTCGTCCTCTTTTTTCTATAAAATAGCGGATATGTGCTTCCTTTTCACCGCTCTTTATCATCTCTGAATCTTTGCTTCCCTTGTGGGATTTTGTCGTACCACCGACAAATATTGCTTCCAGCACATTTGTCTTTCCCTGGGCGTTATCTCCAAATAGCACATTTGTGCCTTCATGAAATTCAAGCTGCGCTCTCTCATAATTTCGAAAGTTACTCATTTCAATGGATTTAATAATCATAAAGCAACAACCTTTACTTCATTTCCTTCCATTTCAAATATATCTCCAGAATGTAATTTTCTTCCCCGGCGTACTTCCTGTTCTCCATTTACCGATACAAGCCCATCCTGAATTAAAATCTTTGCTTCCACTCCGGAACCGACCAGTCCGGCAAGCTTTAACGCCTGCCCCAGTTTTATGTATTCATCATTAATCGTTATTTCCTGCATACCCTTTACCTCATTCTTATTAACTCATATTAACCGGAAGTATCAGATAAATATAAGATTCTTCATTATTCTTTATAAAGCAAGGTGCATTCGAATTAAATAAATATAAATACACATCTTCATCATCAATTACTTTTAATACGTCGATAATATATTTTGGATTAAAAGCAATTTTTAAATCCTTTCCTTCTTTCTCAACAGCTACTTCCTCATCCATAGAACCAATCTTTGTATTCATTTCCATCTGTATTTCATTATCCCGTATATTTAAGATAACGGGTTTTTTCTCTGCTTCCCGAAGAAGCAATGTAGCGCGGTCAATACATCCGAAAAACTCTCTTTTATTTATTTTTACCTTTGTCTCATAATTATTTTTTAACATCTGCTCGATATTATAGAAGTTACCTTCTATCAGCCGGGAAATCACAATTGTTTCATCAAATTCAAACAAAACATGGTTCTTTGAAAAAGAAATTGTAACTTCATCTTCCGCTTCTCCGCCCAATATTTTACTAATCTCATTTAATGTTTTTCCCGGAATGACTACCTTGATATGATCATAGCTTTCCTTTAGTTCAATCTTTCTTATCGAAACCCTTACCAAATCAAGGGAAGCAATCTTAAATTCATTTCCGTTTATTTCAAAAAGTTCTCCCGTTAATATCTTATTACTTTCATTATCGGAAATCGAAAATATCGTCTGACGAATCATTTCCTTTAATGTAAACTGCGAAATTACAATCTTTTTTTCTGCTTCTATCTGCGGAAGCATTGGAAATTCTTCGTGGTTAATTCCCGGAATATTGAATTTTGATTTTCCACAGAATAAAAGAATATTATTATTTTCATCTACTTCAAAGTTGACGTCCTCATCTGGAAGCCGTCTTACGATCTCTGCAATCATTTTTGCATTAACAAGAATAATACCTTCCTCTTTCACGTCAGCCGGTACTTTTGTTTCAATCCCCAGCTGCATATCATTTGTTGTCATTTTAATACTATCCCCTTTTGCTTCCATGACAACACATTCTAATATCGGCATTGTAGTCTTTCCCGGTACAGCTTTCAATGCAATGTTAATTCCGCTATTAAAATTATTTTTTGTACAGGTAAATTTCATAATGTGAATAACTCCTTTCTGCTTATAAAAGATAAATATAAAGTATTTATTTAGTAATCAGTAGTTATAGGGGATGTGTATTTGTGTTTAAGTTCGCAACCCCTTTTATTGCAATGGTTTCATCCTCATGTCACAGTCTTGATAAAATGTTATTTTAAGTGAATAAATATGTATAAAAATTTTCTTATTTTTTTATAAAATAAACTATCAACTTGAAATGTACAAGTAGTCAACAGGTTATCAAGAATTTAGTTTCTTTTTAATTATATGAATTTGATTTTCCAGTTCTTTATCCACATTAATATCTTCTTTGATTTTGTTGACAGCGTGGATAACTGTTGTATGGTTCTTTCTCTTTAGCTTTAAGGCAATTTCTTTTTGTGTAAGATTTGTCAATTCATTGCACAGATACATACATATCTGTCTCGGAAGAGAAAGATTCTGTGTTTTCTTCTCCGAGAGAAGTGAATCTTTTTCCAAATTGAAATGGTCTGCTACAATTTCAATAATATATTCAGCAGTAATGTTTATTTTCTCATCAGGAGAAATGAAATCCTTTAAGGCCCGTTCTGCAACCTCAAGTGTAATCTTCTGATTTGGATTGGTTAATTTTGCAAATAAAACTACTTTATTATAAGCTCCCTCTAAATCCCGGATATTGGATTTAATGTTAGATGCAATATAACTTAATATTGTGTCATCTAAAATAATATCTGACTGCTCCTGCTTATTACGAAGAATGGCAATACTTGTCTCATAATCCGGTGGCTGGATATCTACAGGCATACCAGAATTAAAACGAGAGCGGTAACGCATATCAAGCTGTTCCATTTCACTCGGTGGTTTATCACTGGATATTACCAGCTGTTTTCCAGCCTGATATAAAGCTTCAAAAGTATTAAAAAATTCAATCTGTGTGCTTTCCTTTCCTATGATGAATTGGATATCATCAATTAAAAGGACGTCAACATTGCGGTATTTTTTACGAAGATTGGAAGTAGCGGCCGTATCTCCCTTTTGTTTGTTAGTACGGATAGCTTCAACTACAGAATTCATAAAATCTTCGCTTGTCGTGTAATTAACAGTATAATCCGGATTATTTTCAATAATGTATCTGGCAATCGAGTGCATCAGATGTGTTTTGCCTAATCCCGGCCCGCTGTAAAGGAAAAGCGGATTATAAGCCTGTCCATTTGGGTTTTCCGCTACGGCAACAGCTGCAGCATGGGCAATATTGTTACTATTACTTACAATAAAAGAGTCGAAAGAATGACCGGATTTTAAAAATGGATATTTTTCCATTAATGATACCTCTTTATTATAGGAAGAAACTCCTTTTGATTCTGCTTCACTTTTATATATAAATTTAATGTCAACTTCTTTTCCTGTCTTGACTTCAATGGCAACTTTGAGAGGAATTTTATATTTTTTATCAATTAAATTAAGGATGTCACCCTGTTTTGACTGGTCAATTGCAATCTCTAAAACATCATTTTCATAAGAAATTACTTCTAATGGTTCAATCCATGTCCGGAAAAGGACACCGTTGATAAGGTATTCATCCCTCAGATATGTAATTATTTCATTCCATTTGTCCTTAATTTGGTTTTCCATACAAATTTCCTACCTATCTTCTTAAAAATAAAATTAGGGTAAAAACACTCCTTTTTATTGTACTACAAAATGTGGATAAATTCAAATTTTTTTATAAGTTTTTATAGGAAATTGTTGACAAAGTAAAAGAATCCGCTTGACTATTGGAAAATTTGATAATATAATTAGGCTTGATACGGGTTTAATAAAGAATATTTGAGAAGGAGGTGTTTGTATCATGAAAATGACATTTCAGCCGAAAAAGAAATCAAGAGCAAGAGTTCATGGTTTTCGTAAAAGAATGAGAACTTCAAATGGTAGAAAAGTTCTTGCCAGAAGAAGGGCAAAGGGAAGAAAAAAATTATCTGCTTAATAGTTGAAGACAATAATCGGGAGGTCAGTTTTTTTCTGACAAGGTCAGTTATTCTGACCTTTTAATCTCTATGAGGAAAAGGAACGTGTTTGAAAAGTTAGGTAAGAATCCCGAATTTCAGAAAGTTTACAAACAAGGTAAATCAAAAGCAAACAAAGATCTGGTTATGTATGTAGTGAGAGGGGAAAGTGGTCCCAATCGTTATGGCTTTTCAGTTAGCAAGAAAGTCGGTAACAGTGTAGTGCGTCATCGCATTACCAGATTATTAAGAGAATCCGTTCGTAAGAATGACGCATTGTTGAGAGAGGGCAATCGAATTATTATAATTGCCAGAAGAAATGTGAGAGACAAAAAATTTAGAGATGTTGACGGCGCAGTATTACATTTGTTTAAATTACATGAATTATTGAAATGATGTGATGAATTGAAGAAAATTATTTTAGCGTTATTGCATATATATCAAAAATATATATCATCATTAAAAAGAACACCTACTTGCATTTATACACCATGTTGTTCTGACTATGCTGTTCAGGCAGTACAGAAGTATGGTGCATGGAAAGGTGGTTTTTTGGCTGTAAAGAGAATTTTGAGATGTCATCCCTTTCACAAGGGAGGCTATGATCCTGTGCCGTGATTAGCAGGAGGAAAACAATTTGTTTGATTGGTTATATTGGATTTTTGGTAAAATCCTATTTGGAATTGACTGGGTAGTATATCATAGTCCGTTGGGAATCCACAATACGGGACTTTGTATTATTTTATTTACGATTGTTATTTATCTGTTGATGTATCCGCTCAATTCAAAACAGCAGAAGTCATCCCGGTTGATGAATAAAATCAATCCGGAAATAAAAGAAATTCAGAAAAAGTATAAGAATAAGAAAGATCAGGCGTCCCAGATGAAAATGAATCAGGAGACGCAGGAGTTGTATGCAAAGTATGGTATCAGTCCATTTGGGGGATGTCTTCCTTTGCTGATTACTATGCCGATACTGTTTTGTCTGTATCAGGTAATGTATCATATTAAAGATTATATTCCGGGACTTGCAGAAAAGGGTGCGAATAACTTCCTTGGATTGAATGTAGATATGAGTCCGCTGCAATTTTTCAGGGATCCGAATCATCCGTATGGGTTTATTGCATTTATCATTCCGGTTTTGGCAGTATTTTTCCAGTTTGTCAATACAAGGATGATGCAGCCTAAGGATAATAAGAACAAAAACAGAAATGATGAAGATTCTATGGCACAGTCCATGAAGATGATGAATTATTTTATGCCTTTTATGTCAGGATTTTTCTGTTTAAGTTTAAATATGGGCATTGGCTTATACTGGATTACCGGTAGTGTATTTCGAATTGTTCAGGCATTTTTTGTAAATAAAAAGGTGGACAAGATTTCTTTAGATGAGTTGATAGAGAAAAATAAAGATAAAGCATCTAAAAAGAGTGCAAAACGTGAGGAGATGAATCGTCAGATGGAGGCATATTCAAAACAAAAAACAGCTTCCATAAAGACAGCTTCTTCTTATCAGAATAAGGAAACGAAAAATAATTCGGATAACAGAAATTCTTCGTCAAAGGATTTGCATGTAAATAAGGATATTACACCAGGTAGTATTTCGGGCTATGCTAATATGCTTTCTGGCAGAAACGGAAAGGATAAGTAGGAGGATTGATTATTATGGAAGAATGGAAAGAGTTTTCTGCAAAAACAGCAGATGAAGCATTGACAAATGCGTTAATTCAGATGGAAACGACAAGCGACCAGATTGAATATGAGGTAATGGAAGAAGAGAAAAGTGGTATATTAGGTTTATTTAGTAAACCTGCTCGGATTCGTGTCCGCAAAAAAGAAGATGTAACAGATGTTGTACGAAATTTCCTTGAAAAAACCTTTAATGCAATGAATCTTGTTGTTGATATTACATTAGATTATGATGATATTGAGGGAGTTATCAATATTGAGTTGAAGGGTGAAGAAATGGGTATGTTGATTGGTAAAAGAGGACAGACTCTGGATTCATTACAATATTTAACATCAATCGTTGCAAATAAGAAAAAGACAGAAAAGTATGTAAAAATTAAAATTGATACGGAGAATTATCGTCAGCGTAGAAAAGAGACGATAGAGAATCTGGCAAGAAATGTGGCAAGCAAGGTAAAGAAGACAGGAAGAACGGCTTTCTTAGAACCTATGAATCCTTATGAACGGAGAATTATCCATGCAACTTTGCAGGGGGATAAATATGTAGATACGCACAGTGAGGGAGAAGAACCACACAGGAAGGTAGTTGTAACATTGAATAAGGAGTTTTCTTCCGAATTACCGAGAAGAAATAATTACCGGAGACGAAACAATTATTCAAGAGACCATAAGAGAACGTATTCAGAAAAAAGAGATTAAAGGTTAGTTTGGCGATGTCAAGTTGAACCCGTCAGGCTAGGATGAATCATATGAGCCATGCAAACAAGCGGCATTGCCGTGTGAGTGCATGGCTTATTTTTCAAGAAAAGGAGGCAGCCTGTTAATCAATAGGCTAAGGTATATGTTTTATCATGATACAATTGCAGCAATTGCAACGTCATCAAAAAATGGAAGCATTAGTGTAATCCGGGTGAGCGGAGAGGAATCCTTCTCCTTTGTCAGTAAAATTTTTTATAACAGTAATAATGAAAATATTGATTTAAACTTATGTGAGACGCATACGGTACACTACGGATATATAAAAAATGCAGAAGGAGATTTGCTGGATGAGGTTCTTGTCCTGCTAATGAAAGCGCCAAGAAGCTATACTGCAGAGGATACAGTAGAGATACAATGTCATGGCGGTTCTTTTATATGTCGGGCGATTTTGAATCTTTTGATAGAAAACGGAGTTCGAGTGGCAGAGCCGGGTGAGTTTACAAAACGCGCCTTTCTGCATGGACGGATTGATTTGTCGCAAGCGGAATCTGTCAAGGATGTAATTCAGTCAAAGAGTAAGATTGCACTTGAAAATTCTTTATCCCAGTTGAGGGGAAATGTAAAAGAAAAGATAACCGAATTAAGAGATATGATTTTGGTTGATATCTGTACACTGGAAGCTGCGCTTGATGATCCGGAGCATCTTTCATTGGATGGATATTCCTCAATGATGAGTGAGCACGTAGATTTGCTTCAGAAGGAAGTGGCTCATTTATTGAAAAATAGTGAGAATGGGAGAATTATAAGAGAGGGAATTAAGACCGTTATTATTGGAAAACCAAATGTCGGAAAGTCATCTTTTCTGAATTGTATTTTGAGAGAGAATCGTGCGATTGTCACAGATATTCCCGGAACGACCAGAGATACGCTGGAGGAGGAATTGATGATTGGAGATACGCTGCTCCAGTTGATTGATACGGCGGGGATTCATGATACAGAAGATACGATTGAAAACATCGGTATCGAAAAGGCGAAGAAGTCAGTGAAGGAGGCAGACTTTGTCATCTGCATTTTAGATTCCAGCGATAAGTTATCGGAGGATGATATTTTTATATTAAAGCAGGCGGAACATGTACCGGGGGTTATTCTTCTAAATAAATCCGATTTAGATTCTGTCATTCTACCTGAACAGATGAAGGAGTATGAAGAAGGTAATAAAAAGGTGATGGTTTTTTCAGCGGCAACCGGACAGGGACTTACAGAGCTGGAAGAATATCTGAATGAACTATTTTGTCAGGATGAGATAGATTACGAAAAGGATATCTATATAACAAACCATCGTCAGAAGCAAGCTTTAGTTGATACGGCAGAGAGCCTTAATCAGCTAAGGGAGGGAATCGAATCCGGAGTACCGGAGGATTTGTATTCGATTGATTTGTATAATGCTTATGAGTCACTTGGAAAGATAATAGGAAAAACAGTTGAGGATGACATTGTCGACAAAATTTTTAAAGACTTCTGCATGGGAAAATAGGAGGTGTGCCAAATGAGTGAATTGCTTTTTGTAGATAAATATGACGCAGTTGTTGTCGGTGCCGGACACGCTGGATGTGAAGCAGCTCTGGCTTTGGCGAGATTATCATTAAAAACGGTTATGTTTACAGTAAGCGTCGACAGCATTGCGATGATGCCATGCAATCCTAATGTAGGAGGTACGTCAAAGGGACATCTTGTGAGGGAGATTGATGCGCTTGGTGGAGAGATGGGCAAGAATATTGACAGGACATTTATTCAGTCCAAAATGCTCAATCAGTCAAAAGGGCCTGCCGTACATTCTCTTAGGGCGCAGGCAGATAAAAAAGAATATAGTGATTCCATGCGTCGTGTTTTAGAAAAGGAAAAGAACCTGACAGTAAAGCAGGGCGAGGTAACGGAGCTTATTACAGAAAATGGAAGGCTGTCAGGTGTAAAAACATATACCGGAGCAGTTTATCGCTGTCGTGTGTGCGTTCTCTGTACTGGAACATATTTAAAAGCAAGATGTATCACAGGTAATATATCAACATACACAGGGCCAAATGGGTTACAGGCGGCAAATTACCTTTCAGATTCACTTGATAAGCTGGGAATAAAACTACGTCGCTTTAAGACGGGAACTCCGGCGAGAATAGATGGAAACACAATTGATTATTCGAAAATGGAACCTCAGTATGGGGATGAAAAGATAGTTCCATTTTCTTTTACAAATAAGGGAGAGGATTTGCAGAGGGAACAGGTAAAGTGCTGGCTGACCTATACGAATGAGACGACACATGAAATTATCCGCGAGAATCTGGAACGCTCTCCTCTCTACTCGGGATATATACAGGGTACCGGCCCCCGTTATTGTCCGTCGATTGAAGATAAGGTAGTACGCTTCTCCGATAAAAACAGACATCAGGTATTTATCGAGCCGGAAGGAAATTATACAAGTGAAATGTACGTCGGTGGAATGTCAAGCTCTCTGCCCGAGGATGTTCAGGAAAAAATGTATCGTTCCGTTCCCGGTTTAGAAAATGCTGAGATTGTCAGAAATGCGTATGCAATTGAGTATGACTGCATTGATTCTCTGGAGCTTCTTCCATCGCTTGAGTTAAAGAAAGTCAAAGGGTTATATAGTGCCGGACAGGCAAATGGAAGTTCCGGTTATGAAGAAGCGGCGGCTCAGGGATTGATAGCAGGAATCAATGCTGCCAGAAGTTGTCTGGGAAAAGAGCCTGTCATCGTCGACCGTTCGCAGGGATATATTGGAGTGCTGATTGATGACCTTGTGACGAAGGGAACGAATGAGCCATATCGGATGATGACGTCCCGTGCAGAATACCGCCTACTCCTTCGTCAGGATAATGCTGATGAAAGGCTTACGGAATTAGGTTATCAGGTAGGCTTAATTTCAGAGGAGAGATATCAGGATTTTCAGAAAAAAATGCAGATGATAGAGACAGAGATAAATCGGGTTAGAAATACTTATGTAGGAAATACCGAAGAAGTGCAGTCTCTTTTGAAAGGCTATGGAAGTACCCTTCTCGTTAGCGGTATTGCTTTGGCAGAGTTAATACGGCGGCCGGAATTATCATATGAAGTGCTGGCGCCAATTGATAAAGAACGACCGGAATTGCCAGAGGAGATAAAAGAAGAAGTGAATATTAACCTCAAATATGAAGGATATATAAAGAGACAAATGAAGCAGGTAGAACAGTTTCATAAACTGGAAAAGAAAAAGATACCAGAGGATATCAATTACAATGAGGTGGGAAGCCTGCGTCTGGAAGCGATTCAGAAATTGTCGGAGGTGCAGCCAAAATCCGTCGGACAAGCGGCCAGAATCAGTGGTGTTTCTCCGTCTGACATATCCGTTCTTCTTGTGTATTTGGAGCAGTACAGCCGCACGGTAGAAGGGAAAGAAAGTATATGATAAAAACATTTGCGGAAAACGGTATAAATATTACCGAAGAACAAGCGGAAAAATTTCAGACATATTATGGATTATTGACTGAATGGAATCAGAAAATAAACTTGACGGCAATTACGGAATATGAAGAAGTTGTCCGAAAACATTTTATTGACTCCGCCCTGTTATTGCGTTGTGAGAAATTTATCGGGAGAAAGGGAAAGAGAGTATTGGATGTAGGGACGGGCGCGGGATTCCCGGGAATTGTTTTGTCTATTCTTTGTCCGGAGGCTTCCTTTGTCTTGCTCGACTCATTGAAAAAGAGAGTGGATTTTCTCAATCTTGTTATAGAAAAATTGCAGTTAAAAAATGTTCAGGTGTTTCATGGAAGGGCAGAGGATTTCGGCAGACAAAAAGATTTTCGGAATCAGTTTGATTTTGTTGTATCCCGTGCAGTTGCGGAACTTCCATTACTTCTGGAGTATTGTATACCTTTTGTGAGAAGGGATGGATATTTTATCTCCTATAAAGGAAGGAAATATAAGGAAGAAATGGAGATGGCAGACAACGCTTTTGAAAAGTTGAGTTGTCATTTTGAGAATGAAGAAATATTTTCGTTAAAAGGAGAACAGCTCTCACAGGGTGACGAACAGGATAAAAGAGTTCTTCTATTTATTCAGAATGAAAAAGATACCGATAGTAAATACCCGCGAAGGGCGGGAAAGCCAAAGAAGAATCCATTATAAGAAATCAGAAAAATGTTTCACGTGAAACGTTTTTATAAAAACAATAGCAACAAATGTTTCACGTGAAACATTGATAATGTACATAGAAAAAGTAGTAGAAATCTATGTATGAAAGTGCTATAATGAAGATTAGCGACGAAAAGAAAAGAAGAAAAAGAACATTGTGAAAAGGGGAAACAAATATGAGTGAAATAATGGCAATAGCAAACCAGAAAGGTGGAGTTGGGAAAACAACAACAACGATAAACCTTTCCGCAGCTTTAGCAGAAAAAAACAAGAAAGTTCTTGTTATTGACATGGATCCACAGGGGAATACTTCAAGTGGATTGGGAATTGATAAAGATGAATTGGAAACAACGGTATATCAATTGATGATTGGGGAAAACTCCTTTGAGGAGTGTGTACAGAAAGATGTATATGAGAATTTAGATGTTCTTGCAGCAAATGTAAATTTGGCTGGTATTGAAATCGAAACCATGGACATGGATGACAGAAATTACATTTTGAATAATATTATATCTGAAATAAGAGATAGATACGATTACATTATTATTGATTGTCCACCGTCTCTGAATACTTTGACAATCAACTCTATGACGACGGCAGATTCTGTTCTTGTTCCGATTCAATGTGAGTATTATGCGCTTGAAGGATTGAGTCAGTTAATTTATACAATCAATCTTGTGAAGGAACGATTGAATCAAAGACTTTATATTAACGGCGTCGTGTTTACCATGTATGACGGAAGGACAAATCTTTCTATGCAGGTAATTGAGAATGTAAGAAACAATTTGCAGCAGACAATTTACGATACGATTATTCCACGAGGCGTTCGATTGGCAGAGGCTCCGAGTCATGGGCTCCCTATTACGAAATATGATAATCGGTCAACGGGAGCAAGAGCATACAGTGCTTTAGCAGATGAAATTATCGAAAGGAGCAAAAGATAATGGCAGCAAAGAAAATGGGACTGGGTAAAGGTTTGGATTCTATGATTCCACCTAAGGCAACAGGAAAAAAGACCGTTCAGAATGAAAAGGTTTCAAAGACAGGTGAAACAATATTAAAAATAAATGAAGTTGAACCAAATAAGAAACAGCCAAGAAAGAGCTTTAATGAAGATTCTTTATTGGAGTTGAGCGAGTCTATTAAGCTTCACGGAATTGTACAACCTCTCGTTGTGGCAAAGCAAAAGGGTTATTACGAAATTATCGCCGGAGAGCGGAGATGGCGTGCAGCAAAGATGGCAGGACTAAAAGAAGTACCCGTTGTCATCAAAGATTATTCGCCACAGGAAATTATGGAGGTTGCTCTTATTGAAAATATTCAAAGGGAGGACTTGAATCCGGTTGAAGAAGCAAGAGCATATCAGGGATTGATTCAGGAATATGATTTGAAACAGGATGAGGTGGCAGAGAAGGTTTCAAAAAGCCGGACAGCAATTACAAACTCACTTCGGTTATTAAAATTAGATGACCGGGTGCTGGATATGCTGGTGGACGAAAATATTTCAAGTGGACATGCCAGAGCGTTATTAGGGCTTTCCGATTCGGAACAGCAATATGCTATCGCAAATAAAATTTTTGATGAAAAATTAAGTGTGCGTGAAACAGAGAAGCTGGTGAAGAATATAAATAATCCGGTAAAAAAGGCTCAGAAGAAAGAATTGAAAAATGATTTTGTCTATCGGGATTTGGAGGAAAAGCTGAAAGAAAAAATTGGAACAAAAGTTCGAATCAATAGAAAGACGGAACAAAAAGGAAAAATTGAAATTGAATACTATTCCCCAGAGGAACTGGAAAAAATATTGGCATATTTTAAATAATCAGAACGCACGTTCGTAAGGAGGAAATAAAATGTTTACATTAAAAGACTTTGGTTTAGAAATAGATATGATGGTTGTTATCAGCCTTGCGTTAATTTTAATACTTATGATTTTATGTATTATCCTGTTGGCTAAGACAAGTAATCTGAAAAAAAGATATCAGTCATTTATGAGTGATTTAGATGGTAAAAGTTTGGAAGCCGCTTTTCAGAAAAAATTTGCAAATGTTGATTACATCAACGAAAAATTAAGGGAAGTTGATACACGGCTGAACGGAATTGATACGAATTTATTAAAGACCTATCAGAAGGTAGGAATCGTGAAATACGATGCGTTCAAGGAAGTGGGAGGAACTCTTAGTTTTGTTCTTACACTGCTGACAAAAGATAACGACGGATTTATTTTAAATTCTATGCACAGTAATAGCGAGGGATGTTACACATATATCAAAGAAGTAAAAGCGGGTGAAGTTTTTGTAGCGCTCTCCGAGGAAGAAACGCAGTCTTTAGAGGAAGCAAAGCGTAGCTAAAAAAGCGCGGGTTTTTTCTAAAAAAGGACAAAAAAAAGCCCTCACCCAGCAGTTGCAGGTCTGCCAAACAAGGACTCGGGAGTACGCCATTGGGGGCTCGAACCCCAGACACCCTGATTAAGAGTCAGGTGCTCTACCAACTGAGCTAATGGCGCTTATCAATTTACGCAAGGACTATTATATAATAGAATGTGATAAATTGCAAGTAGAAATTTATAAAAAAACGTAAAATATGGGAGAAAAAAATGAAAAATAAGTATGTTACAATGCTAAAAAGTTTTGTTTCTAATATATGGTATGTTGTTTCTCTGGTGGCAGTATGCACAATTGTTATTTTTCTTATAGCAAACTGGAGCGGAACAGTAAGTATTATCGGACGGTTTATTTCCGTTTTAATGCCATTTATTTTTGGATTCTTTTTTGCTTATTTAATCAGTCCTTTAGTGCGTCTCATACAAAAACAGTTGGGAAAGATTAAAAAAGATAAATGGCTTCGGGTTAAAAAAGGAATTAGTGTGTTAATTTCTTATGTTATCGTGCTGAGCGTGATAGCAATTATAATTATTTATATTTTTCCACAGATAAAGGATAGTACAAAAGAGCTGGGAAGGTCTTTATCAAAGGGATATAATTATGTGACAACACATGAAAAAGAAATAAACGAAATGCTGCCGTTTATTCAGGTAAGTGAGATTGTGAATTATGTGAAGGAAGATTTATGTGGAGAGATTATGAGTTATGGTTCGGATATTTTTCCATATGTATACCATCTTTCCTCCTCCGTTTTTTCTATTATATACAATATCTTCTTTGGACTGGTCATTTCTATTTATATAGTCTGGGATAGTGAAATGCTTGTGCGGAATCTAAAGAAAATTGTGTATGCACTTTCGCCGAAAAAGAGGGCAAAGGGAGTATGGAATACAATTTTACAGTGTAACCACATATTTAATGGATTTTTATTTGGTAAAGCGATAGATTCCCTGATTATCGGAGTTTTGTGTCTGATTACAATGACAATACTGCAATTACCATTTGCGCTGCTGCTCAGTGTCATTGTCTGCATTACGAATATGATTCCGTATTTCGGACCATTTATCGGAGCGGTGCCCGGCGTACTAATTTATTTGTTTATTGATCCTAAGTTATCTATAATTTTTGCTATTTTGATACTTATCCTGCAGCAATTTGACGGGCTCTACCTCGGGCCAAAGATTCTTGGAGATTTGACGGGAATTAAGCCGTTGTGGGTAATTTTCGGAATTACCGTGGGAGGAGCATATTTTGGCGTTATGGGAATGTTCCTCGGTGTTCCAACGGTAGCCGTGTTGATGTATCTGGTAAACCTGTTTTTAAATAGAAAACTGAAAAAGAAGGAGATATCATTATCGGATATTGAGTAATTTTTCTATTTCAATAAGTGACTGCATAATCCGGTGTAATTTTTTTGACAGTTTTCCGGTATTCAGCTTTTGGGACAATTTTCTTTGAAACGAGCTGCTCATAAAATAAAAACCGCCTTTTTCTTTATTATATGAAAAGAGCGGTTTTTTGTTACAGTCAGGCTAAGAGCGGGATATGACAAAGCGACAAATGGGTTTTCCCTCTGCAACAAAACGGCTTTCGTACTCGGTCATGATATTTCCCTCCCGATAGCCGCTATTGTGAAGGTCATATGTAATTTCATCTATCTTCCAGATTTCGGATTCTTTTACCGAATCAACAGAAAAATCAAATAGTGATTGATTGTCGGTCTTAAATTGTATCGTTCCCTCCGGTTTTAATACGATATCATACAGGGAGAGAAACTGCGGGCTGGTCAGGCGCCGTTTGGCATGACGCTCCTTTGGCCATGGATCAGAAAAATTCAGATATATTTTGTCAACCTCACTTTTATCAAATATATCGGTCAGGTATCTGGCGTCAAAGCGAAGAAAGTAAAGGTTTTCCAGTTCGGTTTCCACGCGGCGTTCTAGAGCCCGGTAGAGTACGCTGGAATACATTTCAATTCCAATGTAGTTGATATATGGATTTTTCTCTGCCAACGCATGGAGAAACTGCCCCTTTCCCATCCCGATTTCTATGTGCAGGGGATTTTCATTATGAAAAAAAGTATGCCAGCAGCCTTTGTAATCCTCCGGGTTATGGATGACATAGGGACTGTTTGCGATAAATTCTTTTGAGCCTTTTACATTTCGTAACCGCATAATTTCCTCCTTCTCTGATATATCAGCAGGACTTTGACAAGATGCTTCCGTATGATTTTATCACAACTTAAAATTAAATGAAATAGCATATTGGAAAATCTGTAAAAATCGTGTATGATAGAAATATATTAAAGGAGGTCCATACATGACAGAAAAAAAGGTTGTGACGGTTCCTGTAAGTAATGTAGTTCCGGGTATGGTGGCAGCCAGGGATATTTATTCCAAAAATGAGCAATTACTAATAGGAAAGGATTGTGTCTTAGACGCAAATTCGATTGCAAGGATTACTTTTTTTGGAATATTAAGCCTTCCAATATATGCGGATGACAGAATCGAGATTAATGATACAGAAGAAGACATGGTTTTTGGAAATCTTGCAGAAAAGCAGGCGTTCGAAAAATTTAATGAAATATACGAAGAATCTATCCTGAATATGGAAGAAAGCATGAACCAGCTTTTAAAGGTGGGAGATAAAATTGATGAGAAAAAACTGATTCACGATGTAGAGTCGCTGGTCATTTCTACCGGGACAAAGTATCATGTTTTTGACATGCTCTACTATATTAAGGATTACGATGATGAGACTTACCACCATAGTTTAAATGTGGCGATGATATGCAATGTATTTGCAGACTGGATTGGGATGTCACAGTATGAAAAAAATCTCTTGACTTTATGTGGGCTTCTGCATGATTTTGGAAAGCTGCTTGTGTCAAAGGAAATTCTTCGCAAGCCGGGTAAGCTCACCGAAGATGAATTTGAAATTATTAAGCAGCATCCGGTAAAGGGTTATGAATTTTTGAAGAATAAGAAAATTCATGAGAGCGTGAAGCGTGCCGTCCTGCTGCATCACGAACGTTGCAACGGACAGGGGTATCCGTTTGGCATGACGGTAAATGAGATTGATCCGTACGCCGCGATTATTGCAATTGCGGATGTTTATGAGGCAATGACGGCAACGAGAGTATATCGGAAAGGACTTAGCCCATTCCGGGTTATTAAGCTTTTTGAGGAAGAAGGCAGGCAGCAGTTTAACCCAATTTTTCTCATGCCGATTTTGAAAAATCTGACGGAGACGTATCTTCGTCATCGTGTACAATTGAGCAACGGAGAAGAAGGGGTAGTTGTTATGATAAATACAAATGAGTTATCCAGACCGGTTGTGCTGGTGGATAATGAAGCGATAGATTTGACGAAACATCGTAATCTGTCGATAGAAAAAGTATACTAGACAGAGATTATTTGGAGGAGAACATGAAGAAAAAATTAGGAATTCTGCTTTTGGTATTTGCGGTACTCAACGTTTCCGTTTTTACCGTTGTACCAGCGGAGCAGGCAGAAGGTAAGGTAAGCATATCTGCAGATTCGGCGGTTGTCATGGATGTACAGTCGGGAACTATGCTTTATAAAAAGAATATGAATAAGAAAGAATATCCCGCCAGTATTACAAAAATTATGACGGCGCTCGTTGCCATTGAAAATTCTTCGCTTTCGGAAGTGGTTACTTTTTCAAAAAGTGCCGTGATGAATCTGGAACGTGGAGCGTCCACAGCGAATATCAAGGTTGGCGAAAAGATGACGATGGAACAGACGCTCTATGCGGTTCTTCTCGCTTCTGCCAACGAGGCATGTAATGGCGTCGCGGAGCATATTGCCGGAAGCGTAAATAATTTTGTAAAAATGATGAATACGAGGGCAAAGGAACTGGGATGTACAGGGACACATTTTGCTAATGCGAATGGTCTTTGGATGAAAAATCATTACACGACGGCGCACGATATGGCACTGATTGCACAGGCGGCTTATAAAAATCCAATTTTTGCAAAGATTGTCGGGACGAAGCGGTATAATATTCCGAAGACCAATAAGGTAAAAAGCGGACATGCCCTGCACAATCATCACGGTATGCTGTTAGCCAATCCAAGTTACCCGCAGTATGAGTACGAGTACTGCGTGGGCGGCAAAACCGGATTTACAAGGAAGTGCCGTTATACGCTTGTGACCTATGCGAAAAAGGATGGCATGACGTTGGTTTCCGTTATCATGAGGGCGCCAAATTCCCCTTGGACAGAACCAAATGAATATACCGATACGACCAGTCTCTTAAATTCCAGTTTTCAAAAGTACAGGCGGTACCGTATTCAGGATACGGCAACGACAGAAATCAATAACCAGTATTTATTTACGAGATTCAGTCCATATTATAAACAGGCGACTAGCTCCCTGTCAATTGACTCCGATGCGGGTGTTATTCTGCCAAAGGGAGTAAATCTGAATCAGACGAAAAAAAATGTAGAGTTTTATAAATCTCCGAAAACAGATAAGGAAGGGAAAAAGATTATCGGGAAGCTGACATACACCTATAAGAACCAGAATGTCGGCGGCTCCAACATTTATTACAAGAATAAGAGCACACCGACGCTCCGCGACAGTATTGATATGTCGCAGTGGTTTGACGAGGCAGTTGAGAAGGCAAATGCGGAGCCATTTCCGTGGAAAAAAGCAGGTATCATTGCCATTTTGGTTCTTGCAATCGGAGCAGCTATTGTTCTTATTATCTGGCGGCTGCGTGTGCAGAGGGAACAGCGGGCAAGAAGAAATCATTATAAGAAAAACCGAAAGAGATTTTCCGAAAGAAACAAAATTTATTTGAATAGAAAATGGTAAGGAGCAGGCACGATTATGCGTAAAACAAAAATTGTATGTACTCTTGGTCCGGCTACTGACAATGATGAGGTGTTAGAGAAGCTGGTTGACATGGGGATGGATGTTGCAAGGTTCAATTTCTCACACGGAACTCATGAGGAACAACAGAGGAGAATGGACAGCTTCCGGAAAATACGGAAAAAGTATAAACGCCCGGTGGCAATGCTTTTAGACACAAAGGGGCCGGAAATCCGCCTCGGTAATTTTGCCGATGGAACGGCGAAGCTTGAGAAAAATCAGCTTTTTACACTGACGACGGAGGAGGTTACAGGAAATGCCGAGCGTGCCAGTGTAACCTACGCAAAGCTGCCGGAGGATGTTGAAAAGGGTACACACATTTTGATTGACGATGGGCTTGTCGAGATGATTGTGGAGAAGGTGGAGGAGACGGAGATTCATTGCCGGGTTCAAAACGATGGCATTGTGTCTAACCATAAAGGAGTAAACATTCCGGGCCTGCATCTGAATATTCCTTATCTGAGTCAGCGTGATAAAAATGATTTGGTATTTGGCATCAATAACAACATTGATTTTGTAGCGGCTTCCTTTGTGCGCAGTGCGGAGGACGTGAATGATTTGCGGGCTTTTTTGCATGAGAATGGCGGTTATGGAATCAATATTATTGCGAAAATAGAAAATGGCGAGGGCATTGAAAATATTGATGGAATTATAGAGGCATCGGACGGGATTATGATTGCCCGCGGCGATATGGGCGTGGAGCTGCCGGAGGAGGAAGTGCCGGTAGTGCAGAAGATGATAATCGGAAAGGTGTACCGTGCAGGGAAACAGGTAATTACGGCGACGCAGATGCTGGATTCGATGATGAAAAACCCGAGACCGACGCGCGCCGAGGTAGCGGACGTCGCCAATGCCGTTTACGATGGCACGAGTGCGATTATGCTCTCCGGTGAAACGGCGGCGGGGAAATTCCCGGTGGAGGCTCTCGATACGATGATTCGGATTGCCACCCGCACGGAGGAGGATATAGATTACAGGAAACGGTTCTTTGCGAGGGGCAGGCAGGATAACCCGGATGTTACGGATGCGGTCTGCCACGCGACCTGTACGACAGCATATGATTTGAATGCGACGGCGATTGTGACGGTTACGAAATCCGGCCGTGCCGCCCGCATGATATCCCGGTACCGTCCGGCGTGTATGGTTATCGGCGGCACGACATCGAAGCGGGTGTGCAGACAGCTCAATATGTCATGGGGCGTTGTCCCGGTACTTCTCGAGGAGAAGACGGATGTTTTTGAATTATTTTCCCATGCCGTAAAGGCAGGAAAGGATAAGGAGCTTCTCAAGGAAGGCGACCTTGCCGTCATTACTTCCGGTGTGCCAATCGGAAAGTCGGGAACGACAAATATGATAAAGGTGGAAACGGTGGAGTAACGCAGAATAAAAAAAGTGTGCGAAAGGACTTTTGTTCTTCCGCACATCTTTTTTATTCTGTAGGTTGTTCAATGAGCTGGTATTTCCAGCGTGGTGCGATTTCCAGATAGCTGTAATCGTTGTCGTAATCGCGTTCTGCTTTATCCGTGAAACCATAAATAACTGAGCAGGTAATCGTGGTACCATAGGAGGTCTGGATTACCCGTCTGACTGCGAGATAAGTTTTGCGGATTTCGATAGTAACCGGAACATTTTTTAATATTTTAAAAATACTTTCTTCAACTTTTTTATCTATATCAATGGACGGCATCTTTTTCAGGTTTCCGTAATCGTCAATGTCAAAGGCAACGTTGGAATTTGGTTTAACAAATTCAAAGTATGCTGCAATATCTGTCAACTCTTTTTTATAGGTCGTGACAATCGGCTTAATTTCTTTGTTTACGGCATACATATTTTTGAATTGTGCAGGCGTTGCAAAATTTGTGACCTCCACCCGGATGGATTTGGTAATTCCGTTGTGCGCTCTGGCATAGATGTATACGCATCCGGTTTTCATTTGGTTGTTCGTGCGAATCACGCCGTTTTTGTCAACGGTTGCCAGTGCATTGTTTGAGGATGACCAGACTATTTTTTTGCTTACCAGCTTTTTCTTTTTTTCCTTTTTGTTCGCCTTAACCGTTAGTTTAATTTTTTTGGATGAATTAAAATGTAAAACATATTTGCTCTTTGCACCGGTAAGCTTGTATGCGTTTGTTTTCTTTGATTTCTTGTTTGTAACGGCTACTTTTATTTGATAGCTTTTCTGGCTGGCAGTCTTTTTCCCGCCCATCTTTTTGTAAGCGGTAATCCGGTATTTATATACTTTGCCTGCCTTTACCTTCTTATCTATCCATTTAGTCTTTTTCTGACCTTTTATCGTTTTTGCCTTCCTGCCGTTTTTGTAAATGGTGTAACCGCTGGCAACGGCAGACTTCTTCCATTTTAGTTGAATTTTTTTCCCGGATTTTGAAACACCTCTAAAAAACTTCGGTGCAGCAGGACTGGATTTAGCAGCGGCTTCTGACGAAGTAACATTTTTCCCTGTAAACAATGTTCCGGCCAGCACGATGGCTGTGAAAAGCAGTAGTTTTTTTCTTTTCATCTCAATCTCCATTTCTATTTATTTTTTTGTCTTTATCGAAACAACATTACTGTATGGCGAATATACTTTTTTCTTTTTCTTGTTGATGTAAAATGCTTTTATTCTATACATATAAACGGTGCCGCGTTTCAGTTTTTTTTCCATATAAGAAGCAGCTGATTTTTTACTGACGGTCTTTATTTTTTTATAAGCTTTTTGCTTCTTTGTCTTGCGGTAAATGACATAGCTTATTTTCTTATGGCTGTCGCCAATCATTTTTTTCCATGACAGCTTTGCCTTTGTCTTACCGCTTGGTCTGACGGACAGTACCGGTTTACCGCACACTACCTTTACGATATTGCTCGTCTTTGTCGCAAGGGTGACAAAGTCAAATGCGTCTCTGGCATACACTTTATTGGCAACGACTTTATAGTAATAGGTTTTTCCCGTTTCAGAAAAGCTCCAGACGGTATCTCCGTTTTCATAGCTTCCGTAGGTTTCATAGACATCATCCCATTTCATGGTGCCGTCAATTCGTTTTTCACCTTCATAGAGTGTGTACTCGGTCGCTCCATCACAGCGGGTATAGCGCAAGACGTTATGTTCAAAATTTGTTTTCACTAAACTGAGTTTAAAATTTTCAAGATATGCGGGATTCAAATTTTTCACTACATTGATATTGCAGGTGGCAACCTTTCCATCGGATATTGTTTTTGCATTGATGACCGCTTTACCGGAGTTTATCCCCTTTACCAATCCATTGCTGTCAACGCTGACTATATTATTTTTATTTACTGACCAGATAACCGTTTTATCTGTCGCAATGTCCGGCAATACAGTGGCGGTCAGCTTCTGTGTGGCAGTATCGCCCATAGTAATATTTTGTTTATTCAGTTTGATACTTTCCACTGGAATATAAACTTTGGATTTTAGCACATACGCCATGCGGGAGCTACCGTTGTCGCCAAAGCGGTATTCCTTTGGTAATTCCACAAAATAGTAATTGCCGGCGGAGCCAGTAATGGATAACTTTTGACCTGCCGTTGCGACGTCTGACCTTTTCTTTTCATTTGCGTCTGCGCCGAGAAGCAGCGAGGTATTTTCTTTAATTTTTGCATTTACTTTTGAGCGGGGTTTGTATATCGAGACTTTACAGACCGCTGTTTTATTTGCCGAGTTTGTCTTTGCCGTGATTACGGCATACCCTTCTTTTTTCCCAGTCACAGTTCCCTTGCTATCAACAGAGGCGAAAGCCGTTTGGTTTGATGTCCACGCTACGGTTTTATCTGTGGCAATATTCGGGGTAATTACATTTCCGACAGTGGAATTTTTTCCTACCGCAATGTCTATGTTAGACGCGTTCAGGCTGATCTGGGTAACCGGAATGTAAATTTGTGATTTTGCCGCATAGGTATATCGGCTGGCACGGTTATCATCAAAAGTGTATGTATCCGGCAGCTCAAGATAGTAGTAGTTTCCGCAGGAGCCGATTACGGTTACTTTTTGCCCCGATGGAACGTTCTCTGACCTTACCCATGAGGCGCTGTCCGCCCCGCGGTAAAAGGTCGCCTTTGTGCGAACCTGCCCGCTTACATTGTTGATAGGGGTATAAACAGATATCACGGAGGTGTCGTTCAGAACAGTTCCTACGTCTGTCGTTACGGAAAGATTTAATGAAGTGCTGCCCTCCTTTAGACCGTGGACAGTTGCGGTGTCGCTGTTCCCGTTTACGCTGGCGATTGCCGAATTGCCGGTAGACCACACAACGTTTTTTTTGGCAAGACCTGTCGGCGTCATCATGATTCCAAAGTTTGGGTTGCTGTCGCCAACTTTAATGGAACGGTGTTCAATCCGTTCATCTAAGCTGTAGCTCCAAATCTCGGTTTTGGAAGTTTCCGCAGATGTTTTTATGGATATTGTAAAGGGGAGTATTAGCATACTTATGCCGATGAGTAATCGATGGATGGTTTTTTTGTTCATTTTCTCCTCCGTTTTAATTTAAAGTGTTAGTAGTTCTTTATTTTTTGGTTTTCTTCTTTGCTTTGGTTTTTGGTTTCTTTTTTGTAGTTTCTTTTTTCGTGGTTTTCGTTTTGGTTTTTGTCTTAGCTTTTTTCTTAGCCTTCGTCTTTTTCTTGTCCTTTGACGCTTTCTTGTCGGCTGACTTTGCCTTTGCTTTTAGGTTGATTTTGTATAGGTAAGCTTGTTTGTTACCTTTTTTTCTTGGTTTAAATTGCGTATAGTAAAAAGTGTTTCCTTTGTAGTGGGAGAAGGTTTCAATTTCCCATTTTTCTTCATTCATATTTAATTTTAATATTTTAGTCTTTAGAGGATTTTTTAAATCTGTCATTGTTACTTTTATTTTTGGGTCACTAATTGTATAAATTTTTTTTCGTTTACCATTTTTACTATAAATTTCAACACAATTATTGTTTTTCTTACCACTTTCTGTATTAAACCGTACAATATAAAAAAACTTTTTATCATAATCCATACATTGAGGTGCCGAAAAACTTTTGTTTTTTGTTAAAGAAAAAAGTTTTTTCTTCTTTTTATATTTTTTCTTTTTAATTGTATAAGTGCTAAGGTATCGATACATTTTTTTGCCTTCATAACGAATACCTAATGCTACTAAATTTTTTGAGTATGCGGCAATGCCAAAAGCAGATATGATGGTTTTCCCCATTTTTGTTGAAAATTTAGTGCCAATTCCTTTTCCTGTTATTTGTTTGTTTATGTAACCAATTTTATTACTGTATTTTTTTCCAGTTCCTTTTGTTTGGTACCATGCAGCATGAAATTTACCATTTTGATAGGTTAAATCGTTAGCATGACCCAAACCGTCAATATTTTTTTCTACGGCACCCCGGATAAGTGTAACCTTTTTAACTTTATTTTCTTTTAAATTTATTCTTACAATAGCAGTTAAGTCTTTCTTTTTAGAAGAGCTTTTTCCGACATCACTAAATGCAAGGTATAGGCTATTTCCCTTTATACAGCCACCCTGCATACTTATAAATTCCATTTCGTATAAACTTTTGTATTTAATTTTTCCATTCTTTTTAGTTTTTACTTGAATGTTAAAAAGGTCCGAGCCGGAAGCACAACCTTTTTCTCCATATCGTTTATTTTTATGGATTATACAGTCTACTTGTGAACAACCAATAATTTGCTCCTTTTTCCCAATATCTTGTTTTATTACCTTTACCCTTGTTCCTTTCTTTACCTTAGCATTTACGATATAGTCATTCGTTCCGATGACTGTAATGCCGAGGATAAAAAATAGTAACACTATAAAACAACAGGTCTCGGATTGATTTACCTTTTGTCTCTTTTTGTGCAGTTCCATTACTGCTTCCTCCATATTCATTTGTCTTAAAATTTTTTATCTGGAGTAAAATAGGGCTTGAAAACACACCCTTCTATAAAGAATAACTTCTTTAAGATAAATATAGTATATCATAAAGTAAATCTATTTTGTATAAAATTTTTATAAAATCGAAAAAAATCGAAATAAGTAAATCATATCTTTACATGAAACGCATTTAATATTATAATGTGAGGTATTATAAATTCAATATAAGGAATGGAGGAATTAAATGAATAGAAAATTACCAAAACGCATGGTA
>DEUM01000063.1:0-49454 GCA_002362575.1 Lachnoclostridium sp. UBA3262
TCATATTTCATTTGACACTATCAATAAAATCATTTCCATTTGACAACTTCCCTGTAGACATATTGACGCCGCTTACAAATTTCCCATCGGCACACCTGATTTTTGCTATTCTAGGATATTGTCCCGCACCTTTGCCTCCCGCGACATAAATATATGCACCGGATATCTCCATTCCCTGAAAGGAATCATTTGGAGTAACCGCCTGCCCCTTTGTCTGGATGAAGGAATACTTACATGCAGTTTTTAACGATGCATTCCCTCCAAAGAGCAGATAATTTTTTGATTTATTTTCCACTTTATCCAACTGAACATTCACCTGATTTAAATTATATGTACTGTACTGAACATATTCCTTATTTCCCTTTATTAGTTCCGTCCGGATTGCCAATAGAGTGTTATCCCCCGAAGTAGCCGCTGCCACCCGGACAGCCTCCATATCACTCTTACCGGATTTGTTTGCGCTGGCAAGACCAGCAAGGCGGCATACTTTCGTGTAATTTAGCTTTGTCCCCGGTGTATACTTTACCCGCCCTACCTGCAAAGACCAATATTGTTGTTCTCTATCATCATAAGGTTTCGTTCCTACTAAGAAATAATAATTGCCTTTATAAGAATATCGATCAAGAACCTCCCCATGTCCGCAATTCAGCAAAGTCATAGAATCCTTATACGTTGCCGTCTTCTGCTTCTCATTGATAGCAAACCGGCTGAACGCTACATCATCCCGTCTCTTATCTCCGGAAGCAGCAATTCTCTGTGTTGTATACACATAATTTGACGTTACATAAAAGTTCTGAATCTTCAGGTTTGAATTTGGCACATTTTTCAGCGTATACGCCAGCTGTGCCGACCGATTAGTATAGGAATATCTCATTTCCCCAACAATTGTGTTTGCCGCATAGCTTCGGAATGGTGCAATATTAACACACAGACCAGTAAGAAGCAACAGACACAAGACCTTTTTCACTTGTTTTACAATCCCTTTGTTTTTCCTTTTTTCATTTCTCATTTTGTTTCTCCTTTATTTTTGTTTGAAATGTATGTATAATTGCCTGATTTGGCAAAAATAGCCGCAAAAAACCACTACCTGACAAACAAACCCGAATACTCTCCGGGTTTGTTCTTGTTCCGATAGTGGTTTCTCTTTTGTAGTATATTGTATTGCTCTTTTTGTATTACTCTTACTCGTTTTCGGTCAATTCTTCATATTCCTCTGTCGTGCCAAATTCGGCAAACTCCTCAAAACTGTCATCTTCCAATTCTACAACCGATTCTTCCACGGACTCATCCTCTGATTCTTCCGCAGAGTTTTCCCCTACAGGCTCAACATCATCCATAACTGCTGGTTCTTCTGTGCCTGCAACTTCTTCTATATCCTCAAACGAATCTGTCCGTTCTGCATCCGAATCCTCTACTGTAGAAACAGCTGCATCCAGTACCGATTCACTTTCCGTATCAGTACTTTCTCCACCTATTGTGCGAATAACGGTGTTGCTCTCATTTTCATCCGTGACAAATTTCGCCACCTCACCATCCAGACGGTTCGATACATTTTCCGTAACCTTGATACTTGACTGAATCTCCGACATTGTCTCCGTCAGTGCAACAACCGAATCTGATACAGACGTAACCTGTGATGAACTGTCGTGAATCGTTTCCGATATTTCCTGAATCAAGGATGTCATGCCCTGCATCGTATCCTTTAAGCCATTTGCACTGTCTGCAAACTGTAGCATAATATCATCTACGCGGCTGGCGTCATCACTGTACTGGTTTCCCGTGTTAACAAGATTGTCATAATCCGGCAGCACCTCATCATGAATGAAGTCCAGCATTTTATTGGCATTGGCAGCCAGCTCCCCAACAGAGGAGGTAACCTCCTTACTGATTCCCTGAATATTATTTGCCGTCTCACGGCTGGAGTCTGCCAGTTGGCGAATCTCATCGGCAACTACTGCAAATCCTTTGCCAACCTCTCCTGCTCTGGCAGCCTCAATCGAAGCGTTCAGCGCCAGCAAATTGGTCTGGGATGAAATCTCAAGAATCTCATTTGTCAGCGCATTAATTTTTTCAACATCCTTGCTCTTTTCGAGTGAACTCTGCAACAGAGAATTGATACCGTTTGCCATCTCAACCGTTACCTTTCTTCTCTGCTGTCCATTCTGACGGAGCTCGTCTGCCCTCACTTTAATTTCCTTCGCGAACTCGGAGCCGTCGCCTGCCTGTCCTGCGATATCTTCCATCGCCTCGTAGATTACGAGAGCCTGCTGGTTTAAGTTTTCAGCATGGTCGGCAACTTCCTCCATGCCCATGGATAATTTCGTCATCGCGTCAGAAACGGCGTTAATATCTATATTGGATGTATTTACTCCTCTTAATACACTCTCAACATTCGTCTGTAATTCTCCTGCATCCGATTTAATCTCAGTAATAATATCCTTCAACAAATCCATAAACTTATTGATACCAATAACAAGGGAAGCAATCTCATCCTTTGTCTCTACTTTAATCTGAGTGGTCAAATCACCCTTGTCCTCCTCAATACTATGGACAATACCGTTCAACTTACGAATCGCATGCTTCGTCGGACGCAACAGGGTAAAGAGAACGATAAAAATACAAATAATAATAGATATGATTAAAAGTACAATCAGTACAACAAATGCCAATGTGCTCTGTGTACCTGCCGAGGTCAGTGCGTCCTGTGAAGAACGAACCTGCTTCTTATTAAACTCCTGCATCTTATCAATCTCTTTTTCAAAGCTTGCATATGTATCGTTAATAGCTTCTCCCAGTGCCCGGACACCCATAATTTCTGCTTCATCCAGCTGCCCCATACAGTCATTATACACCTTTTCAAAAGAAGTATATGCCGCAGATAATACCTTACAGGCTTCCTTCTCTGTATTTTCAATACACCTTTCTTCCACCGTCTTCAAGGATTCCTTCACTTCCGTTTGAATCGCAGCGATCTCCTTTTTTAACGCATCTACTTCATCATCCTCTGTGACGGTCGCATAATTATTCAGCTTCTGCTTCAAAATAGCAAAATTCGTATCTACCCTGTCCGTTTTTTCCATAATGGTAAGATAATTTTCGCTGATTGTCTTTGTGACTGCATTCATCTGGGAAATCTTTGAATAAATCAAACCAGAACATACCCCACATACGACTGCCAAAATAATAAACGGAACCAGAATTTTCAGACCTATGGATTTTCTCATATCTATTACCCCTTTTCGCACGATATTCTTTCGTAATCGTTTTCCTAACAATTATAGATTGATTATATCATTCCTGCCTCAAAAACACAAGGAAGAATGTTCTTTATTTCAAAAATCCGTTGACAATCTGTTCTTCCGCTTCTGACTCTGTCAATCCCAGTGTCATCAGCTTAATTAACTGCTCTCCGGCTATTTTTCCGATTGCCGCCTCATGAATCAGACTGGCGTCAATATTGTTTGCTGTTAGTTTTGGCACTGCCGTCACCTTTGCCTCATCCATAATAATCGCATCACATTCCGTATGTCCGGCACATTTGCTATTGCCATTTATCGTAGATACAAATAACTGAGATGAATGTTCTTTCGCAACCGAACGGGAAATCACATTGGCACTTGAGTTATCCCCATCTAAATCTACTGTAAAATTCGTTTCTGCATACTGTGTTCCATGCGTCATCAACTTCTCATGCACAACCAATCCGGCATTTTCTTTTAACACCGCCTTCGTGTCACGGACGGTAGAGTCTACGCCTTTTATCTGAACCGTTTCCATCTCCATATATCCACCCTCATCAATATTGATTATTGTAGTTGGATTCAGAATTCTTTTCCCTGTTCCGTCGCCCTCTCCATAATGCTTTTCAATATACTTTACTTTCGCATTTTTCCCGATAAAAAAGCTGTGGATACCATCATGTTCAGAAGTATCGACACCACAATTATGGATTCCGCACCCAGCCACAATCGTGACATCGGCATCATCCCCGATAAAAAAATCGTTGTATACCATATCCTTTAAACCGCTCTGGCTCAACACAACCGGAATGTGTATGCTTTCATTCCTTGTCCCTGCCTTTACGATAATATCAATACCCGGCTTATCCTCTTTTGTCACAATATCAATGTTTGCTGTCGTATTCCTGCCGCCCAGTTTTCCATTTGTCCGAATATTGTATGCACCCTCCGGCACCTTATGGATATCTGCCACTTTTTCCAAAATACTTTTCTCTATACTATCCATATCATAACCTTCCTTCTATACCAATTTATCCAGCAGCGTCTGGCAGGCAGCATCCTGAGCATTCAGCAGAGTAGGTAGAATCTCTTTCTTTGTCCCCACTGCCTTAATCTCACCATCCGCTATTACAACAACCTTATCTGCAATATTCAATATCTTCTCCTGATGGGAAATAATTACGATAGAGCCCTGTATTTTCTTGTGCATCATTTCAAATACCTGAATCAGGTTATTAAAACTCCACAAGTCAATCCCTGCCTCCGGCTCATCAAAAATAGAAAGCTCTGAACCTCTTGCTAAAATCATGGCAATCTCAATTCTCTTTACCTCTCCGCCGGACAAGCTGTCGTTCAATTCCCTGTCAATATAATCTTTCGCACACAGCCCTACCTCGGAGAGATACCCACATGCCTCATTTAAGGTTAAATCTTTCCCCGCTGCCATTCTAATCAAATCCTTTACCGTCAGTCCTTTAAAACGAACAGGCTGTTGAAAGGCAAAGCTGATTCCCTTGCGTGCGCGCTCCGTAATAGATAAATCCGTAATGTCCTCGCCATGAAAGAATATCTGCCCGGAGGTTGGCTGGATAATGCCGGCAATCATGCGTGCAAGCGTTGATTTTCCCCCCCCGTTCGGTCCTGTAATACAGATAAACCGCTCATCCAATGTCAGGTTGATATTTTTCAGTATTTCCTTTTCACCTGTATTCTCCTCCACCTGATAGCTTATATTTTTTAATTCCAGCATTGTAACTTACCCTTCCTTTTTTGATTCTTCACTGATACGCATGGCATCATATGGTGTACTCTGATATACATAATAATTAAGCCAATTACTATAAAATAACTGTCCCGCCCCACGCCACCGCACAATCGGCTTCTTTGCCGGATTATCCTCTGGAAAATAATTTACAGGGATATCCGGATTCATTCCCTTCTCTTTATCCCTAAAATACTCTTTTGATAACGTATCGGAATCGTATTCCGGATGACAGGTCATAAAAAGCCTACGACTGTCCTTTGATTTTACTAACGTTACCCCGGCGATATCAGAAACTGCCAGCAGTTCTAACTCCGGAACCTTCTCTATATCTTCCTTTTTTACCGTCATTGCCCGGGACTGTGGCGCATAAAAAATATCATCGAAGCCACGGAACAACGGAGAATTCTTTTTGATTACATAGTGCTCATACACACCGGAAAGCTTTTTCTCCAAATCCACCTTTGGAATACCATAATGATAATACAGCCCGGCATAAGAAGCCCAGCACATATGGAGGGTACAGTGAACGTTTGTCTTGCTCCACTCCATAATCTTACAAAGCTCATCCCAGTAAACAACATCTTCAAAATCTACATGGTCAAGCGGCGCTCCCGTAATAATCAGACCATCAAACTTTCTGTTCTTTACTTCATCAAAAACCGTATAAAACGCATCCAGATGGCTAGGTTCCACATGACGCGGCTGATAACTCGCCGTCTGCATAAATTCCACTTCTACCTGAAGCGGTGTATTTGACAATTTGCGTAAAATCTGTGTTTCTGTCACAATCTTTGTTGGCATCAGATTCAAGACAAGCACCTTCAGAGGACGGATGTCCTGATGCATGGCTCTGTTCTCCGTCATGACAAATATATTCTCGTTTTCAAGTATCTTCTTAGCAGGTAACGAATCCTGAATCTTTATTGGCACATCTATCACTCCTTCTTTTTATAATACCCCGAATTGTACCATAACCAGACAACAATGTCAAAAGTTCCCTACACCATAGCCCCGGACATAATACATACTCCTGCCGCCCCCTGTCCGGTCACAAGTTCTTCGTTCTTCCTGTTAATACCACCAATTCCATAAACAGGAATCGAAACCTCTGTACATATTTCTCGCAAAAAAGACAGCCCTCTTGGCGGTAACCCACGCTTACAGTCTGTCGTATAAATATGTCCTGCTGTTATATAAGAAGCTCCCAGACTGACAGCCTTTTTTGCCTGTTCCAGTGAGTGGACCGACGTCCCAATTTCTGAAAATGTTTTCAAGCGGCTCTTTTCGGTTTCTTCCCATACCGGAAGCGGAAGATGAAGACAGGGATGTCCCAAATCCTCCGCCGCACGGACAAAATTGTGAAGAATACACTTCTTGCCGTATCGGCTGCAAATCGTAAGTACCTGCTCCGCCAGCACCCGGTACTCCGTCTCTGTCATATCTTTCTCCCGCAGAAGGATTGCCTGATACTCCGAACCTTTTGCCAGCTCACGGACATGGGATAGGAAATCCCCCCTGCACAAATTACGATTTGTCACTGCTATTCTATACATAAATATAATCATTCATGACAGGCTGTAGACCATTCGCTAAAATAGCGTCGTATACCTCCTGTACATTCCTTGTATCTTCGATTTCAAACTGCTCATCGCCCTGCTCCTCTCCGCTGCGCCCGCCAATTCCCACATCGACGCCGGCAGAGATTTTCGTAGCCGCAATCTGAATCAGATTATCCCTCACGCGCTGGCACTCGCGGGTAGAAATCGTAATTGAGGCAAACGGCAGGAGAAGACGGTACGCACATACTACCTGCAGAAGCTGCGCCTCATGCACATCCATCGGATTGATTCTGTCATTATTTATAATCGGCCGCAGCCTCGGACAGGAAAACGCAATCTCTGCCTGCGGATATTTCCTTTGGAGAAGATAGGCATGAATCCCGGTAGCAAAGGCGTCCTTGCGAAAATCATCCAGACCTAACAGGGCAGCGAACCCAACGCCACGCATACCTCCCTTTAACGCCCTCTCCTGTGAATTTATACGATACGGAAAAATACGTTTTCGTCCGGCCAGATGAAGGGTTTCATACTTATCCGAATTGTATGTCTCTTGAAATACCGTCACATAGTCGGCGCCACATTCATGCCAGTATGCGTAATTATCTGAATCGGCCGGATATACCTCAAGTCCTATTACCTTAAAGTATTTTCGCGCTATTTTACACGCCTCCCCAATATATTCCACATCCGACATTTTCGGGCTCTCACCCGTCAGAATCAATATCTCCTGCAGACCACTCTCTGCAATCGTTTGCATTTCCTTTTCAATTCCCTCTGCATCCAGCTTGGCCCGCCGGATTTTATTATGACAGTTAAAACCGCAATAAATACAGTAGTTTTCACAGTAATTAGCAATATATAGAGGAGTAAACATCATAATGGAATTTCCAAAATGCTTTCTTGTCTCCTTCTGAGCCATCTGTGCCATTTCCTCTAAAAGGGGAAGCGCCGCCGGTGAAAGAAGGGCGGCGAAATCCTCCGGAGTACGGTTATCACTGTAAATCGCCTGCCTGACGTCATCCGTAGTATATTTATTGTAGTCATAAGCCTCCATTGCCCGGATGACCGTTTCGGCAATATCGGAATCGAGCACCTCCATACCCTCCATATATTTCATATGGTCAATCCGGTTCTCTTTCATATCTTCCAAAACCGTTTCGCTCAATATACTTTCATTTACTTTTCCTGCCGCCATTTACTTTCCCTCCGTTTCCGCCGAACCATCTTGAATATATCCGGTCAGTGGAGAAGACGCACTGGCTCCGCTTGCAAGAACACGCCCCGTTCCGGCAAGATACGCCTTACGCCCTGCCTCAATCGCCAGACGGAACGCCTCTGCCATCGCCGGGATATCTCCTGCTGTCGCAATCCCAGTATTTGCCATAATGGCTGCCGCCCCCATCTCCATCGCCGCACAGGCTTCCGAAGGCTTTCCAATCCCTGCATCCACGATAATCGGCAAATCAATTTCATCTATCAGAATCTGTATAAACTCTTTTGTGCAAAGCCCTTTATTGGAGCCAATCGGTGCTGCCAGCGGCATAATCGAGGCAGCTCCGGCCTCTCTTAAATCCCTCGCCACATTCAAATCCGGATACATATACGGCATCACGATAAACCCTTCCTTTGCAAGAATTTCCGTCGCTTTAATCGTCTCCGTATTATCCGGAAGCAGATACTTTGTATCCCGCATAATCTCAATCTTTACAAAATCGCCACATCCTACCTCTCTGGAAAGGCGGGCAATCCGAACTGCTTCCTCCGCATTTCTTGCTCCTGAAGTATTCGGAAGCAGGGTAACCCCCTCCGGTATATAATCCAGAATATTGGCACGCCCGTCCTGATTGGCGCGGCGCAGTGCCAGCGTGATAATTTCCGCACCGGCATTCTCAACCGATGCTTTGATTAAATCCAGTGAATATTTCCCTGAACCAAGTATAAAACGGGAGTGAAACTCCTTCCCTCCAATTACTAATTTATCCTCTCTGTCTGTCATCTCTATACTTCCTTCCTTTCTAATAAAATCCGTACAATCATATTTGCCTCATGAGCAGCACACACTGCCACTCTGGGTGCCATCAAAGACATCCCCTGTTCAATCCCCGATACCTTGTCCCCACATAGGTAAAAATGGCTGGTAACCCTTTCCGTCTGAATCGTATTACTACTCTCATACCCTGCCATACCGGAACCAGCGACAAGATATTTCTCCGGCAGCTCTGACAACACGACATCCACCAGCATGGATTTCGCTTCCGGACTGTCAAATGCCTCACAGATTACATCCGCCCCTTCCAGAAGCGGCGCCGCATTTTCTTCGTCCATTTTTATAAAATGTGTCTCAATCTCCATGTAAGGATTGATTTCTAAAAGCTGCTCCCTCAACGCCTCCGTTTTCGGTAACCCGATATGCTGAATCCGGTACTCCTGACGGTTTAGGTTTGAAATATCAACCGTATCAAAATCAATCAGTATCAGCTTTCCCACGCCGACTCTTGTCAGGGCAAATGCTACATGGGAGCCAAGTCCGCCAAGCCCGGCAACTGCCACAGAGGAATCATGCAGTATCTTTTCCACCCATTCGGTATGCCGCTCACAGCGCATCTCTCTCAGTTGCTCTTCTGAAATCATATCATCCTCCACCTACAAAGCTTACCACTTCAATCACATCGCCATCGTGAAGCAACGCCTGCTTATAATCACCCTTGCTGACAATCTCACCATTTATCTCAACGGCAATCCGGGATTTGTCGAAACCTTCTTTCATGACCATATCTTCTACCGAAATATTTTCATAACCGGACTTTTCCGCTCCGTTAATCTGAACCATGCACATTCTCCTTTCTCATCGCTCTGTTTCATACAAAGAGAATACCTCAAGAAAGCCCACACCCGAGGTGGTGTGCCCCTTCTTGAGGTATCCTCAATCTGTCTGCTATAGTAGCACGTTATTCTGTTTTTGTCAACTACCACGAGCCACCGCCGCCACCACCGACGCCGCCTCCGGAGAATCCTCCGCCACCACCGCTGCTTGAGCTTGGTGATGAAGTCATCGCAGACGTTGCCGATGACATCGTCGTATTCATAAAACTCTGAAATGCCATGATGTCGAATACCGTTCCCGAATGATAGTTGCCATACCAATCCGGTGCTTCCACAGCAATGGATTCAAATTTCTGCATCCATTTTTTCGAAATATCCAGCACATAAGTATACGGTAAAATATCATAGAAATACTGCGGATTTTCTGATACCAGCATTTCCAGCCTCTCCTTCTCTGCTGTCTCAAGGAAATTCCTGAAACCAAGAATTTTCCCCAGAATCTCTGTTCCATATTCGGTACGCTTTGACATATATGCGCAGAAAAACATCGCCGCACCGCTTGCCAGAATACTGAATATATAGGCAGCCATATACCATCCGTCTGCAAATAAAAGAGCATTCATCACGAACAAACGGAATACAATTATGCCTGGCACAAGAAATATCAGAAACGAAATAATGCGTATCCAAAGCTTTGCGCCAGTATCAAATAATGCCATAAAACTAAACATAAACAATAGCCCGGAGCCAAGCGCAATCCCCGCTCCCATCAAGGCAGAATACTCATAATCTGCAATGGGAACATATGCCGCCAGCGCAAAGCAGGCAAAAGACAGAAGCCATAAAATCCATCCTTTATTTAATGAATTGGCATAAAACAGCTTGACCTTGTTTGCCCGGCAGTCTACCATTTTCTTTACAATGTTAATTGTCTTATAGAAAGAATTTTCTAAATCTCCTTTTGTAACCCTATCCCCTTTTCTGAAAAGCCCTTCCATAAAGACTCTCTCTGCTTCGTTATCCCCATCATATGGGCGTTTCCGAATCAGAGTAAAACTCTTTGACTTCTTTTCTTCAATTTCAATATAGCCCTTTTGCGCCAGATACACAACCAGTGAGACTACATCTGAGCTATCCAGCCGCCCCTTCCACGCAAATGCCATTTCCACGCTGTTTAAGTTATCCGGCGGGTAAAACTCTACCGTTTCCACAACCGGATCATCCCGTCCGTAAATCCACCAAAGGAAGAACCCGGCAGCAATCGTCACAAATCCAAGTATATAAGCCACCCATGCCATCCACGGAGATTCTTTTATCTTCTCAAAGTAGCCCTCCGGCAGCAAGAGCCGGACGGTTACCCCCTCTTTCGGCCGGAGCGTGACAGAGCTGTCTAACTTTCCTTCAATCCGATTCGCAACAACCTCATAGGTCAGTCCCCTTGTTCTGGATTCACCATACCCGCCATATACCATCCCCAGATTCTGCTCATCAAATTCATCCGGCATCCAGACGGTAAATGACACATTTTTTATCGTAGTATCCCACTCAGGCCCAATAATGTTAAAATAGAATTCATCGTTATTCTCCAGACTGTCATCCCCTACCTCATAATCATAGGAAAGGCGGTACCGTCTGTCACCGATAATCGTGTAGTCTTCATTTCCGATTTTAATCTCTAAATACTCCCCATCCCTTGATTTCGTAAAATGATCCATACCACAGCGTACATTGGATACCTTAGAACGAATCGTTTCTTCACTACCGTCCGTCCTCTTGACCTTACTGACAATCGGTATCCTGCGGAAAATACCATGGCGTCCCTGATGAAACGTTACATGGATGGTCTCCTCAATATGGTATACCCTCTCTTTTTTTACCTTGACATCCACATCGTACTTTTCAATCGTATACGCATATGCGTCAGCTTTTATCGTCGGCGCCAAGAAGAAACATGCAAGCACAAAGAAAAAGCCAAGTATCATCTCTCTTTTTTTCACTAAAATTTCACCTGCACATTCTTCCGCTCCACGGCATCCTCAACCTCAAACATCGGCTTTGTTTCAAAATGAAACATACCTGCTATAATATTACTTGGTACGGTCTGAACCGACATATTATATTTCTTTACCGCACCATTATAATATCTTCTTGCATTGGCAATGTCATTTTCCACGCCCTCAAGCTGTGCACTCAGCTCCATAAAATTCTGATTTGCCTTTAAATCCGGATATGCTTCCGCCAGCGCCATGATTTTCGGTATCATCTGGGAAATTGCCGCACCGTTGGAAATCTTTTCCTCGTCCGTCATCCCATTATAATTTTCATTTCTCAGTGCGACCACCTGTTCCAGTGTCTCTTTCTCATGTTTGGCATATCCCTTTACCGTCTCGACCAGATTCGGTATCAGATCAAAACGCTTTTTCAGATACACATCCATTGTGGAAAAAGCTTCCTCCACTGTGATTTTCCTTTTTACCAATGTATTGTAGTTGCTGATTACAAAAATAATCAATATCAATACAATTACCCCAATAATAATCCCTGCTATCATAATAACCTCCATTTCGAAATGTAAAAATCTTTTATTGTTCTATATTTTACCATGGCCAAAAAGATAGTTCAATGTTTTTGTCTAATATATCCATGGTGTTTCCCACTGATATTCTTCCATTTTTACATGCCCATCCTCAAACTCCACTCCATCCGCCATAAGAAGCTCCACCTGACGGTTTGCACCACCAAAGGCAAACGCAGAGGAAACCCTTCCATCCTTTGTCACCACCCGGTAACAGGGAATTCCTTCCGAGTCCGGATTCACGTGGAGGGCATAGCCTACTACCCTCGCCCATCTTTTATTTCCGGCAAGAGAAGCCACCTGTCCATAGGAAGCCACTTTTCCCCTTGGTATCTGCTTTACTACCTCATATATCTTTTCAAAGGTGTTCTTTTCCTGCATCGTCTCTCTCCAATACTGTCAACTATATTTTTACAATTACATGGCAAGGATAATATCCCGAATTTCTTCCTCTGCAACCTCCCTCGCATACACATCCTCGCCAAAGGTCATAACTTTACCAATTCCTTGTTGGAATACAAAACGAAGCTTGCCATTCCGCACCTTTTTATCCGTATATAGCTTTCTTACAAGTTTTTCTTTATCGATATAATCGGGAATTGTCACTGGCAGCCCTACCCTCTCTAACAGAGAAATTACGCGGTCTCTCTGTTCTTCACTGAGATACCCCGACTGACAGCCAAGCTTCACCTGCGCCGTCATACCGATGGAAAGCGCCTCCCCATGCAAAAGACAATACTCACTTACGGTCTCAATAGCACGGCCTACCGTATGTCCGAGGTTTAAAACTTCGCGATAGCTCTTTTCTCTCTCATCTTTCATTACCACTTCATATTTTACTGCGCAGTTTCTTTCCGAAATGTATTCGCAGGCTTCCGGTTTACAGGAAAGAATCTCTCCCATATGCCCTTCAATATATTCGAACAGCTCCGCATCTGCCAGACAGGCATGCTTAATTGTCTCTGCCAGCCCATTTATCATATGGCGTTTCGGCAGTGTCTTCCATGTGTCAATATCCACATAGACCTTGAGAGGCTGATAAATCAGACCAATCAGATTTGTCGCAAGCTCTGTATCGACTGCTGTTTTTCCGCCAATCGAGGCGTCCGCAGCAGCCAGTAAAGTCGTCGCAAAGTTAATAAATGGCACGCCCCGTCCAAATGTCCCTGCAAGAAAACCAGCCAAATCCGTAACAACGCCGCCACCAACAGCAATCACACAGCAATCTCTCCGGTATTCCTTTGCCAGCATGGCATCCTCGAGCATTTCCTTCGTCTTTCTTACCTTACTTTTTTCTCCCGCCGGAAACACAAACAAATCGCCCTGATATCCTTCCTTTTTTAATGCCTCCAACACAGGTTTTCCATACAGAGGCTCCACAATGCTGTCCGTAATTACTGCAAACTTCTTTATATTTCCCGCCAGCCCATTTTTTATATCTTCAATCAAAACGGGTATCAGATTCCGCCCTATCTGTACATTATAAGAATCATCTACAACCTTTTTTAACTCTACTCGAAATTCCTTCATCGCAGTACCCTCATTTCTCAAATTTATTCTGCTTCAAGTGTACCATACTGTCGGATATTTATCTAGAAGAAGTTCCTGGCACAACATTTATAGTTGACGCATTAAACCTTTTGTCTTATACTATGGTTTATAACATAAACCATAAAAAGGGGGACTCTATAATATGGAAAAGTTTTATAAAAATATAACCGGAGCACTATTGCTGTTACTCTGCTTATCAGCAGGATGCTGCTTTCTGACAGGATGTTCCCAAAGCAATTATATGGGAACCGATATGGCTGAGCCAACAAACTCTGCCCGCCCGGATTTGGACTCGATTGTGGCAGAAAATAAGACTTACGGTCTTTCCCTGCCAAATGCCGAAAAATTTAGAGATATTTTAAAGGATTTTATTTACTGGGAATACGCTACCACGATTGAAAAGGATGAACCCGGCCATATAATGAATTATCTCAAAAAAGCAGGCTTTCCGGAAACGGAAGTAAAAATACGCCTGTATTATCGGGAATGTGACCATTCGGACTACGATGAACTGGAAAGTAATTTTTATGAGATTATAGCAGTCGCTCCAGATTATAAGGTATTATCTGATTTTACATTTACATATACTGCCAGAGGGATATCTTCGAACTATGAATGTAATTACGGAGTGCTTGCTGACGAAGACGAAAATGAAATCGAAACCGCTGACGCTTCATCGCAGGAAATCGAGAAAAATATTTCTTCATGGCACACTTTCTTTGGAGAAACAAGCATTACTTTAAACGAATCCGAGGCAAAAAGCTACAAGGTAAAAAATAAATTCCCGGCAGGTGAAAAGGAAGAAATTTTGTCCCTAATTCAGCAAATAATAAAGAAAAACTATAAAGAAGAAAAAGACACAATCATTTATATAGAGGATTTTCTTCCCGCTTCTCATCGCATATCAGGCAGAGTAATTGATTTAAACATTACAGATAAATATGATATGCCATTATACTGGATTAACTCGCCGCTTCATTACACCGGCAAAAAAATGGAGGATTTCGAGGGAATCTACTGGGACACACATTATTCCACCAATTATTCCGGCGCCAGTCCAGAGTATCACCCTACTATTAAAAAGGTAAAAAAATGGGCGCAGGAAGAAAGGGACGCTGTCGATATCAGTAAATGTATTCTGGCATACCACATAAAGGACGGAAAAATGATTGACTTAAAACAGCAAACTCAGCTATCTGATACGAAATAACACGAATTTATTTATACTGTTTTCTTGACAATGTGAACGAGAAATGATACCATTTTCTAAACAAAAAAGGAGTAAAAAAATCATTTTATAAAACCAAAAAGGAGAACAGTTTATGTGTGGAATCATTGGTCATGTCGGAGTAGATGATGTAAAGAAAGCTCTGATAAACGGCTTACAGACATTAGAATACCGTGGCTATGACAGCGCTGGTATTGCTTATTTTACAGGCGATAAAATCAAAACTGTAAAAACAGTAGGAAAAGTTTCCTGCTTAAAAGACAAGGTAAACAAAACCGCTGGCAATGACCTTGCTACCTGTGGTGTTGGTCATACCCGCTGGGCAACCCACGGAGGTGTTTCAGACACCAACTCCCACCCTCATACAGCAGGAAAGGTTACCCTGATTCACAATGGTATTATTGAAAATTATAAAGAACTTCAGGATGAGTTGGAAGAAAAAGGTGTAACCCCAATTTCCCAGACAGACACAGAAATTGCTGCCATGGTAATCAATGACTGCTATACCGGGAATCCGGAAGCGGCAATCCGAAAAGCCACAGCAAAGCTGGAGGGTGCTTACGGCTTCTGCATTATGTTTTCCGATATTCCGGAAACGATTTATGCCGTCCGCAACGGCAGTCCACTAGTGGCAGCGCACACCGATAAAGGCTCTATTATTGCCTCGGATATGGTTGCCCTTGTCAGCTACACAAAGCATTACTTTGTATTAAAAGAAGGTCATATTGCAAAAATGACAAAGGATGAAATCATTGTCAGGGATGAAAACGGCGAGGTATACGGCCCTCATATTCATCATATTAGCTGGGATGTAGCTGCTGCAAAAAAGGGCGGTTACGATTACTTTATGATGAAGGAAATCCGCGAGCAGCCGGAGGCGCTTTTAAACACAATCCGTCCCCGCATCGTAAACGGACTTCCTGATTTTTCAGCGGACAATGTGAGCGACGATATATTCAAAAATGTTGACCGCATTATTATTACTGCCTGCGGGACAGCTATGCATGCGGGACTAATTGGAAAAAATATGATTGAGCGTCTGTGCCGTATACCGGTAACAGTAGAAATTGCTTCAGAATTTCGTTACCAGAATCCAATTATGGATGAGAATACTCTCCTAATCACGATTTCCCAGTCCGGTGAAACGGCAGATACCCTTGCCGCCCTTCGTCTGGCAAAGGAACGCGGTGCGAAAACTTTATCCGTTGTTAACGTAAAAGGTTCCTCCATTGCCCGTGAAAGCGACTATGTCTTATATACCCATGCCGGCCCGGAGATTGCTGTGGCAAGTACAAAAGCATACACCGTACAGGTTTCCGTTATGTACCTGATTGCTTTCCGCTTTGCCCTTATCATTGGCAAAATCAGCAAATCCGAAGCTGCTGATTATATGAATATGATGATGGACACCGTTGACAGCGTAGATAAAGTGTTAAGTTACGATTCCCAGGTTGAAAATATTGCGAAACGTCTTACTAAAGCAAATGACATCTTTTTCTTGGGACGGGGCTTAGATTACTCCCTCTCCTGCGAAGGTTCACTGAAATTAAAGGAAATCAGTTACATTCACTCGGAGGCCTATGCCGCCGGTGAATTAAAGCACGGTACGATTTCCCTTATTACCGACAATGTGCCGGTCATTGCTGTAGCAACCCAACCGGATGTTTACGCAAAAATAATTTCCAATGTTCAGGAAGTCCGCTCCCGTGGCGCCATGGTTATTCTGGTAACCGGCGCCGAGGCTTCGGTTGACACTGCTTTGTGCGACCACCAGATTGTACTACCTGAAACGGATCCTCTCTTTGCACCATTTGTTGCAACCGTCGTCCTTCAGTACCTTGCCTACTATGTAGCCGTTGAAAAAGGACTGAACGTCGACCAGCCACGAAACCTCGCAAAGAGCGTCACTGTCGAGTAACCATGATGACCGTGATGGCTACAAGCCAGTCAAAATAAAAAGAAAAAAGTGCCCCATGCAAGCGAGCTTGCGGGGCGCTTTTTTCTTTTTATTTTAGCGGGCGACAGCCCGCGTGCAGATTATCGCGCAGCGATAAGATGCTATTAACTGGCTGGGCAACAGCCTATATACCAGATTATCGCGCAGCGATAAGATGCTATTAACTGGCTGGGCGACAGCCCGCGTGCAGATTATCGCGCAGCGATAAGATGCTATTAACTGGCTGGGCGACAGCCCATATGCCAGATTATCGCGCAGCGATAAGATGCTATTGACTGGCTAGGCAACAGCCTATATACCAGATTATCGCGAAAGCGATAATCTGCTTTGACGCGATTCCTTAATCCACGCAAACATTCTCACCCTTCAGCCCATTAAACGCACCGTCAATCTTTGCCTCCTCATGCCCGATCAGCCATTTATTGCGGGCAACCAGCAGCTTATCCTCTTTCGCGCCACTTGGTTTCACCTCAAGGTCAAGATTTGTATCCTTTGGCAGAACAACAACACAGCGGAAGCCCTGTCCGTCCACACTACAAGGTGCATAGTGAAGCGTTGTTGCGTACACCTCTATCATCGTTCCTGCCGGAACTAAGAACGCCTCAATCTTACCCGTATCGTAAGTAAAGTCCTCCTCAATATCCTGCTGCATGCCAATGAGCAGAATCAAATCCGTGCATGCTACATTTACCTCAGAAGAACGATGGTACTCAACTGCATTTAACAGATTATTATGTCCGTTGCAGTATCCTATCTGAATCGGAAGTCCACCGTAAAGACTATCGGTAAAGTCCTTCATAATCGGAAGTTTTTCCAGTTCCGCATCCGACGGAATATAAATTACATCCTCCGGGCACGGTGTTTTCCCCATCCCCTGAATCAGCTCTGCCACATCATAATCCTCAGTCAGAATACGTCCGTATTTTCTGAAACTGGCGTCTGTTACTTTCTGAATTTTAATACTCATCCGAATACCTCCTAATATATGTAATAATTTCTTTTAGTATACTACGAAAATTTCTCCTGCGCAATTCGAATCCCGTTTATTTGCCGTTTATTTTTCTTTACTTTTTCCACCACGAAGCAATCCAGCGTCCACTCTTAGACAGGTTACTCTTTTTTAAATTTCCGGTTTTATTACAGGAGGATTTAATCAGTGATGAACTCTCCGCCTTATTCGAAACATTCCACGCCACATATCCGATTTTATACTTTTTTAACAGCTTCATCCATTTTTTACCACTGCTCTTACTCAATTTCCCGTTACCGGAAGCATCACAAATACTAAACTCTGATACAAGAACCGGCAAACCTGCCTTTTTCGCCGTCTTTAATTTCTGTCTCAAAAAATCTCCATGTGTGGCGGCATAAAAATGAAGGGAATACACAATGTTTTTATGTTTCAATGGTTTCTGCGCTGCTATATCTACATCCTGTGACCATGTCGGCGTACCGACAATGATAATATTTTTCTTGTCATATTTTCGAATCTTTTTGATTACTTTATTCGCATATGGACGGATATCCCTGTCCCATGTTACATTTCCATTTGGCTCATTGCAGATTTCATAGAGAATATTATTCTGGTTTCCATATTTCTTTGCCATACGGGAGAAAAACTTCAGCGCTTTTTTCTGATGAGTTTTCGGATTTCCGTCATTCAAAATATGCCAGTCGATAATAACATACATCCCCAGCCCGGTAGCTGCCTGTACTCCTTCCTCCACCTTTTTATAAAGCTTTGTAGAAAATCCATCCGCAGGATTGCTGTACAGGGCAAGGCGAATCGTATTTACTCCCATTTTCCGAAAACTCTTAAAACAGGAAGCGTTGACATACTGCGGAAACCATGCGATGCCATGTGTACTGACTCCCTTTAACTGTACCTTTTTCCCTTTTGCATTTACAATATTCGTTCCCGATACCGATAACTGCCCCCATTTCTGAACCGGGGTGGCCGCCTTCGCCCTCGTCTCCCCATATCCGATGCAGAGAACCGAAAGCAAGAGCACTGTCAGCACAACTTTTATGCCCTTTCTCATATCTCACCAATCCTTTCTTGCAAACAAAAATTAAACAATATTTCTATAGCACAAGCTCATCCTTGATTTCATACAGGGTTCCATCAATCTCTACCCATACCGGAATCTTTGAAGGATTTACAATTCTCCTTCCATCTGCAGAGATATCCAGACTCTCATATGCCTTTACATATTCATATATTTCCATGTTTGTAGCATACCAGATATCATCTTTACCCGACACCTTTTTCATAAATTCTTCTATTACGTCCCAATTATCATTTCTCTCAAACTCAAACGTATGCCCCCACACATAGAACAGCTTCGGCGTGTCCTGTGGTTTCATCCGCACAAACTCCTCTGCCAGATCCATCAGCTCATCCGCATCATGGTGACAGGTCGGATGCCATTCCAGCCAGTTGTCCGGTAATTCAAATTCATAGGTACTGCACACTGTACGCGAATAGACGATACCGCACATGGCAAGCACCTTCTCCAGTTCTTCATTGTACCAGCCATAAGGATACGCCATTCCCCGGATATTCCTTCCGAACAATGCCTCCAGCTTTTTCCGGCACGCTAACATATCATCCGCCATCTCCGCTGTACTTAAAGAAGTCATAAACTTATGGCAGTCCCCATGGTTTGAAACTTCCACTTCTTTGGTATCATACATTTTCTTTGCCATTCCCTCCGTTACGAGACGATATGTCTCTCCCTCAGGATATACGGTTCCCTCTTCCGCAAACCATCCCGGAATCAGATTAAATGTCCCTTTCATACCGTATTTTTTCAGCAAATCAATTAATCTCTGGTCTTCCTCTACACAATCGTCATAACTAAACGTAACGACCTTTGCTTTTCCTTTCGGAAAACGCATAAATTTTTTGTTCATTTCCTCCTGCTCCTTACTCTCTCATGCGACGTGCAGCCGCTAAAAATATCCCTTGATTCATATAAATAAATAACAGCTTACTGTACTCATAATTCTGTACCGCCTGCACATCATCCGAATCAAGCATACAACATCTCTCGGAATCAATATAAACTTCCTTTAAAGAAAAATCCTTCACTCCAAAAATATACGGACAGAGATGGAATACCACATCTGCCTGTCCTTTCTCGGACACCTCTTTTAATTTCGGATTTACACTCATCAGAAAATTCCGAAGATACATTGCATCTTCCTCTAATCCATCCTCAACAATAAAAAATTTATTTTTCTTCTGAACATATGTAATCAATTTATCATCATTCGCATCATTTTCTAAAATTTTATAGTCAGCAGCCTTTCCCCGTTCCCCAGTCAAAGCATCATGAAAAGCATAGGAAATCGACTGCATGATATTATGCTCCTCCCGGTACATGCTCTCGTACATCACATCAAATACACTTCCCAGTGCCTGTACACTCATCTCCTCCAGCATATTCTCCGGTGTATACCGCATAAAAAAGTTTGTCCGGTTTCTCCACATATAATAATTCAGAAATGTATTCGGCTTTCTGACATTCGCTCCCATCTGGTGAAGCGCTTTCGACGCTGCTAACGTTACCACCCGGTAACCGGCAAGACGAATCCGGTGTCCCCACTCCATATCGTCCCAATAAATAAAATTATCCTCCGGCATAATTCCAACATTTGTCTCACGGATGACAGAACCCCGTATCATGACAGAACACGTCGCAACGGTATCACACTCAATTACGTCCGGCAGAGTCCCGTCCTCTAAGCAGTCCGCATATAATGTTTCCGCCTTACAATGTTTGAAATCCAGCATAAGTCCGCATTGCTGGATATACTCTGGCATTTGCAGATGATATACCCTTGAGCCCGCCATGCCGACATCCGGATTTGCCTCCATATATTCATATAACGCATTGATTGCATTTTCGTCTACCTGCGCATCATCATCCAGACAGACAAAATACTCATATCCCTTTTCCAAGACTACACGCAATCCCGTATTAAATCCACCGGAACCACCTAAATTTTCCTTGTTCTGCAATACCGTAACCGAATCCCCAAATTCCTTCTTTATCGCCTCTGCACTGCCATCTGTTGATGCGTTGTCTACAACAAAAATATCAAAATTCTGTACTTTGCTTTCCTGTACACTGCGTATGCAGTCGACAACAAAATCTTTTTTGTTATAATTGCATATTACAATTCCGATTGGATTCATCCTTCTCTCCTTTTTATTAACAAAATTCCTATAACTAAAGAAAAGCAGCCGGACCTCCGGCCACTCTCCTTTATCTGTAAACCTTATTTCTCTGCTATCTCAGCCTTTAACATCTCTGTCAGCTGAGGAAGTATTTTGTTCAAATCACCGACAATACCATAATCTGCCACATCAAAAATCGGAGCGGTCTCATCTTTATTGATTGCAACAATAATATCCGATTCTTCCATACCGGCTACGTGCTGAATAGCACCCGAAATACCAATGGCAAAATATACATTCGGGCGTACTGTCTTACCGGTCTGGCCTACCTGAAGGTCTTTTGGCAGCCAGCCATTATCTACAACGGCACGGGAACAGCTCACAGTACCTCCAAGAACCTCTGCCAGATTCTCTAATAACTTGAAGTTCTCCGGACTTCCAACACCACGTCCACCGGATACAAGAATTTTTGCATCCATAATATCAACGGTATCGGTAACTGCTTTAACAACATCAAGAATCTCAACATATTTATTATCCGGTGTGAATCCTGGATTGTACTCAATGACTTCTGCCTTTGCGCCTTTAACCGGCTCGATCTTCTGCATAACGCCGGCACGTACCGTAGCCATCTGCGGGCGGTTGTAAGGGCAGGCAATCGTAGCAATTGTGTTACCGCCAAATGCCGGACGAGTCATCAGAAGCTGTTTTTCACTCACTTCTTTTGTCATGCTGTCTGTGAAATCTCCAATTTCCAGAACCGTACAGTCAGCAGTCAGACCAGTTGCCACACGTGCCGATACACGAGGACCTAAATCACGTCCGATTGCTGTAGCACCTACAAGCATAATCTCTGGTTTGTACTCATTGATAACTGACGCTAATGCATGAGCATACGGCTCTGTCCTGTATACTTCCAGTTCTGCATCGTCCACTACGATAACTTTATCTGCTCCATACTCTGCCAGAGAATCTGCCAGACCTTTGATTCCGGAGCCCAACAGCACAGCTGTCACGTCGGTACCCAAATCTTTTGCCAAATCTTTCGCTTTGCCAAGCAATTCAAATGCGATGCTGCTAATTTCACCGTCAACCTGCTGGGCAAAGACATATACACCTTTATATTCTTCTAAATTCATTTTACCCTCCATTCTTGCGCATGTATACGCACATATGCGCAAATTAGATTACATGTTTCTCTTTCAATTTGTCAACGATATAAGTTGCAGCTTCTGCCGGATCCAAAGTCACTACTTCTCCAGCACCTTTGCGTACTTTATCAGAAGCCTTTGCAATTTTTGTAGGAGAACCCTTCAGACCGAGGTTAGAATCGTCTACATCCTTTAAGTCAGCTCTGCCCCAAACAGTGATTTCCTTAGCATACGCATCCATAATTCCGCCCGGCGTCATATAACGCGGCTCGTTTAACTCAGAAAGCGCTGTAATCAGACAAGGCATCTTAGCCTTAACAACATGGTATCTGTCCTCATACTGACGCTCAACAACTACGCTGTCGCCTTCGATTTTGATATTCTGCGCGTAAGATATTACCGGAATATCCAGATGCTCGGAAATCTGCGGGCCTACCTGTGCAGTATCTCCGTCAATTGCCTGACGGCCAGTAATAATCAAATCGTAATCAATATTTCTAAGTGCACCGGCAATTGTAGTTGATGTTGCCCATGTATCAGCACCACCAAGCACACGGTCCGTAACAAGAATTCCCTTGTCTGCTCCCATTGCCATTGCCTCACGGAGTACTTCCTCAGCTTTCGGAAGTCCCATCGTAAGCACGGTTACTTCTGCACCTGTTTCATCTTTAATCTTCAATGCTGCCTCCAGACCCGCTTTATCATCCGGGTTCATAATGGTAAGCATTGCACCTCTGTTTAATGTACCGTCCGGGTTAAATACAACACCGCCCTTTGTATCCGGTACCTGTTTAATACAAACAACTATTTTCACGAGAGCACCTCCTATTTCAATAAGTTACCAGAGATAACCATACGCTGAACTTCGGAAGTTCCTTCGTAGATTTCTGTGATTTTTGCATCACGCATCATACGTTCAACGTCATATTCTCTAATATAACCATAACCACCGTGTAACTGAACTGCCTTTGTTGTCACTTCCATAGCAACCTCAGCAGCAAATAATTTTGCCATCGCAGCTTCTACGCTGTAAACCTTCTGTGTCTCTTTTGCTTTTGCTGCTTTGTAGACAAGCATTTTGGCAGCTTCTACCTTTGTTGCCATATTAGCAAGCTGGAACTGCGTGTTCTGGAACTGTGCAATCGAGCGTCCAAACTGTTTTCTCTCTTTTACATAGTCAATGGTTGCCTGCAGTGCACCCTCTGCCAGACCAAGAGCCTGTGCAGCGATACCGATACGTCCGCCGTCCAGTGTGTGCATGGCAATTCCAAAGCCTTTACCCTGTGCACCAAGAAGATTTTCTTTTGGAATACGGCAATCTTCAAATATCAGCTCATATGTGGAGGAACCACGGATACCCATTTTCTTCTCCTTTGTTCCGAAGGAGAAGCCCGGTGTATCTTTCTCTACAATAAATGCAGAAATCTCTTTGATTTTTCTGCCTCTCTTTTCAATCGTTCCGGTTACGGCGATAATGATATATACATCCGCCTGTTTACCATTTGTGATAAAGCATTTGGAGCCATTTAATACCCACTCGTCACCGTCAAGCACAGCCTTTGTCTGCTGTCCCTGTGCGTCAGTACCGGCACCCGGCTCAGTCAATCCGAACGCTCCCAGCTTTTCGCCCTTGGCAAGCGGAATCAGATACTTCTGTTTCTGTTCTTCTGTACCGTATGTTGCAATCGGATCACAGCATAGGGAAGTATGTGCAGAAACGATAACACTAGTCGTACCACAAACCTTAGCAAGCTCCTCTACACACATGGTATACATCAAAGGATCACAGCCCTGTCCGCCATACTCCTTTGCAATCGGAATTCCCATGAAGCCGAGCTTCTGCATCTTAGCAACTGTCTCAGCAGGGAAAGCCTCTGTTTCATCAACTTCCTGAGCAAGTGGCTTTACTTCGTTCTCAGCAAATTCTTTGAACAGCTGCAACGCCATCTCATGTTGTTTATCTAATTTAAAATCCATGTTCGATTAAACTCCTTTCAAATTATTTACTATAATCATAGAAACCGATACCAGTCTTCATACCCAGTTTACCGGCGCGTACCATTTTTCTCAGCAATGGATGCGGACGGTATTTCGGATCACCAGTCTCAGCCTGCAGTACCTCCATGATTGCTAAGCAGATATCAAGACCAACTAAATCGCCGAGAGCCAGAGGTCCCATCGGATGATTTGCACCGAGCTTCATAGCTGCGTCGATACCCTCTACGGAAGCAACACCATCAGCATAAATGCCGACTGCCTCATTTATCATAGGAATCAGAATTCTGTTTACGACAAATCCAGCAGCTTCTTTCACTTCAACCGGAGTTTTACCGATTTCCTTTGCGATGGAAACAACCTTGTCATTTACTTCATCTGTCGTGTTCTCGCCGCGGATAACCTCTACCAGTTTCATAACCGGAGCCGGGTTAAAGAAGTGCATACCGATTACCGGTCTGTCAATTCCCTGCCCAATCTCAGTAATAGAAAGAGAAGATGTATTCGTTGCAAAAATGCAGTTCTCATTTTTAACAATATCCTGAAGCTCTTTGAATGTCTGCTTTTTCACATCCATAACCTCAAGTGCAGCTTCAACAATCAAATCACAATCCGTACAGATATCTTTTACACCTGTCGTAATTTTGTTGAGAATGGCATCTGCAGCAGCCTGCTCCATTTTCCCTTTTGCAATTCTTTTTTCAAATCCTTTGGCAATCTTTTTTTTGCCGTTTGCAGCAAATTCCTCATTGATATCACACAGATATACCTCATAACCTTCTGTCTGTGCAAATGCCTGTGCAATTCCGGAACCCATCGTTCCGGCACCAATAATTCCTACCTTCATTGAATCTTACCTCCGTTTTTTTATTTATTTTTGAATGGCTCTTTTACCTTGTCTTTATTCTTGTCAAGGAAGAACTCCATTCCATATTTCTGATCCTCTGTCTCGAAACAGTCGCCAAATAATTTTTCCTCAATCACAATGGCTTTATCCATATCTATCTCAAGTCCGTCATTGATTGCTTTTTTGCAGTTGCGAACAGCAATCGGTGCATTCTTCGCAATACCGGCAGCCATCTTCTTTGCCTGTGCCATCAATTCTTCCTGAGGATATACAGCATTGACAAGACCAATGCGGAGTGCCTCTGGCGCTTTAATATTTCTTGCCGTGTAAATCATCTGTTTCGCCATACCGGCGCCTACCAAACGTGCCAGTCTCTGTGTACCGCCAAAGCCCGGTGTAATGCCAAGCCCAACCTCCGGCTGGCCAAATACTGCGTTTTCTGAGCAAATGCGGATATCACAGCTCATGGATATCTCACAGCCGCCGCCAAGTGCAAATCCGTTAATAGCTGCAATAACAGGAAGCGGAAATGTTTCCAGCTTGCGGAATACATCATTTCCCTTTTTACCAAAAGCCTCGCCTTCTGCCTTTGTCAATGTACTCATCTCTCCGATGTCAGCTCCGGCAACAAAAGATTTGTCTCCGGCACCAGTCAGAATCAGGCAGCGAATCTCATTCTGGTCTACCGCATCCAAAGTTGCATCCAGTTCATCTAACACTGCACTGTTCAACGCATTTAAAGCCTTCGGACGGTTAATCGTGATTACTCCAACCTGTCCTTCTGCCTCATATGTTACAAATTCCATAGAAAATAACCTCCATAATTTTATAATTATTTACCGTTATATAAAGGAACATCGCTTTCGCCCGCTCCTTTTATACATGGAAATTGACCGGTTTCATGAACCGGCCAATCCCATATTATTTTTAGTCTCTCTCAACGATTGTGGAACAGCCCATTCCACCACCAATACAAAGCGTTGCAAGACCTTTCTTCGCATCCTGTTTCTGCATTTCATGAAGCAATGTAACAAGAATACGGCATCCACTTGCTCCAACCGGATGTCCAAGGGCAATTGCACCACCATTTACATTCAATTTGCTCAAATCAAAGCCAAGGTCTCTGCCGACTGCAATCGACTGTGCAGCAAATGCTTCATTTGCCTCAATCAAATCGAAGTCATCAATAGACATACCTGTCTTAGCCAGTACCTTCTTTGTCGAAGCAACCGGGCCGACACCCATGATTTTAGGATCCACACCGCCAAGTGCTCCGGCAACAAAAGTAGCCATCGGTGTAACACCGAGTTCCTTTGCTTTTTCCTCGCTCATCACAACAACTGCTGCTGCACCGTCATTGATACCGGAAGCGTTACCAGCAGTTACAAGACCGTCTGCCTTTCCGCTGCAGCATCTTAAACCACTCAGGCTCTCTTTTGTCGTTCCGGCACGAGGGCCTTCGTCCGTATCAAATACAATCGTCTTCTTTTTAGATTTAATCTCTACTGGTACGATTTCATCTTTGAATTTACCTGCTGCCATAGCTGCCTCGCATTTCTGCTGGCTGTTTGCAGAAAACTCATCCAGTTCTTCACGGGTAATACCATACTTCTCTGCAACATTCTCCGCAGTAATCATCATGTGATACTGATTAAATGCATCCCACAGAGCATCATTTACCATCGTATCAACTAATGTGCCATTGTTCATTCTGTAACCAAAACGGCCGTTCATAGCTGCATATGGAGCCATAGACATATTCTCCATACCACCTGCAACTACAATGTCAGCATCTCCTGTCTGAATCATCTGGGCAGCCATGTTGACACAGTTCAGACCAGAACCACATACAACGTTTACAGTAACCGCTGTTGTCTCAATTGGAAGTCCTGCCCCGATAGAAGACTGACGAGCCACATTCTGTCCCAATCCTGCCTGAATAACACAGCCCATGTAAACATGGTCAACAGCATCCTTTGGAACGCCTGCTCTTTTCAGCGCTTCCTCAATAACAATAGAACCAAGTTTTGGTGCCGGAGTCGTGCTCAGCGCGCCTCCCATCTTACCAATCGCGGTACGACAAGCACCTGCTAATACAACTTTCTTAGACATGTAATATATCCTCCTTAAATTTATTATATTATATTTGACATCCTGTCATCAGAAACTGCCGGTCGAAACCGCACACAGTTAATGAACAAATTTTTTGCGAAACTCTTCCGCCACAATCGGGGGTACAAGCTTCGTAACATCCGAGCCATAAAAGGCAACCTCTTTTACTATGGTCGAACTTAAGAACGCATATTCAAGACTTGTTGTAAAAAACATCGTATCAATTTCGGGTTCGATGCTGTGATTGGTCTGCGCAATCTGCATTTCGGATTCAAAATCTGTCACAGCACGCAGTCCACGGATAATCAGCTTTGCATCATTTTTTCTCGCAAAATCAATCGTCAGTCCTTCAAAAGTCTGGACTTTTACATTTGAAAATTCTTTCGTTGTCTCCTCTAACATAAACAATCTCTCGTCCATAGAAAACAACGGCTTTTTCTTCTTATTAACCAGTACACCGATAATCAGCTCGTCCACAACTTTAGCCGCACGCCGAATGATATCTAAGTGCCCATAAGTAACCGGATCAAAGCTTCCCGGATATATCGCTTTTATCATCTTTCCTTCCATTCTGCATGCAACATTTTAACCGCCTGCATAAGTCTTTTCCAGATTTTCTCCCACGTTCTTATCATAACAAATGCCATTATCATTGTCAACAATTTAACAAAGTTTTTTAAATGATTTTTATGGTACTATCGGGAATGAAATTTTTGTACCTGCAAATACTTGACCATAAAGGATTATAATGCTAAAATTGTATTATGTTAAAAATATAACAAACGGTAATTATTGGTATTTTTTATTGAACCGTTTATCTCATTTGATTTTAGGAGGTTAGTATGGATTACGAAGCGCTATATAAGGAAAAACTGACAACTGCCGAGAGTGCGGCTGAACTTGTCAAATCTGGCAACTGGGTGGATTACGGCTGGACTGCGACAACTCCGGTTGCTTTTGATGCTGCTCTGGCAAAACGGATGCCGGAATTACATGATGTAAAAGTCCGCGGCGGTATCCTGATGTGGGTTCCGGAAATTTTTAAAATTGAAAACCCTGCCGAACATTTTTCATGGAATTCATGGCACATGGGCGGTATTGAGAGAAAAGCTGCCTCACAGGGGTTTGCGTATTATGCCTCTATCCGCTATTCTGAGCTTCCACGGTATTACCGTGACTTAGAAACAGTTCCGGACATTGCCGTCATGCAGGTTGCACCAATGGACGAGCACGGATTTTTTAATTTTGGTCCTAGTGCTTCGCATCTTGCCGCTGCCTGTGAACGCGCAAAATGTGTTGTTGTGGAAGTGAATAAAAATGTACCGAGATGTCTTGGCGGTTTTGAGGAGGGCGTCCACATCTCCAATGTGGATATGATTATTGAGGGTAATAATCCTCCAATGGCAGAGCTCGGAGGCGGCGGCCCTGCTTCTGAAGTAGATGAGGCAGTTGCGAAGCAAATTGTCGAGCAGATTCCAAACGGCGCATGCTTGCAGCTTGGTATCGGCGGTATGCCAAATGCTGTTGGCTCTTTGATTGCCAATTCGGACTTAAAAGATTTAGGTGTTCATACGGAAATGTATGTAGACGCTTTCGTGAAAATAGCAAAGGCAGGAAAAATAAACGGTTTAAAGAAAAATATCAATAAAGGAAGGCAAGTGTTTGCTTTTGCCGCAGGTTCTAAGGAGCTATACGAGTATCTGGATAACAATCCGGAATGTATGAGTGTGCCGGTAAGCTATGCAAACGATATCAACTCCATCTCTGCACATGACAACTTCATTTCTATCAATAATGCGGTGGATATTGATTTATTCGGTCAGGTCAATGCCGAATCTGCCGGAACTAGAAATATCAGCGGTGCCGGCGGCCAGCTTGATTTTGTTCTCGGAGCTTACAAATCAAAAGGCGGAAAAAGCTTTATCTGCCTCTCCTCTACTTTTAAGAATAAGCAGGGCGAACTCCAGTCCCGCATCCGTCCGACCTTGGCAAACGGCTCAATTGTGACGGATACGCGCGCCAACACCCACTATGTCGTTACGGAGTATGGCATGGTAAATCTGAAGGGATTATCTTCATGGGAACGCGCCGAGGCGTTAATCAGTATCGCACATCCGGATTTCCGCGATGAATTGATTGCTGAGGCGGAAAAGATGAATATCTGGCGCAGGAGTAATAAGTAGTGGACTTATCTTATAAATACTTTTGGTAATTATAACAACCCGACAGTCAGGATATTTCATTCGCAACACGCTCGCGCTTGAGTGAATCACGCAGTGGTGCTTGAAAGCGCTGGTAAACCAGCAACGCTTTCTAAGCACCAGCGGATTCAAACAGTTGCGACGTTGAAATATTCCTGACTGCCGGGTTTCTGTAAGTACCTTTTAATATTTAAAAGAAAAGCACTCCCCCTAATGCATTTTATTTTCATAATCCTGCAACTCATGAAAAATATTGTCCACAAATACTACATTATCCACAATACGATATAGCATAAAATATCTGTGATTTAAAAAGTTAATGCGACGATATTTTAACTGATGTAATCTTGGGTTATCACATAATTTCAAACTTCCTTCGCATCTTTATACATCCCCTGTGTTGCGTGCTCCCGTGATTTTTCCAACTTATCCAATATTTCATGTTCTGCTAATGCCTCATATGGGTTTGTATTTGCCCTTTTTATTTCAAACGGAAAACCATTTACTGCCAATGCCTGTGTTAAAAACATACGGATTGCAGTTGTGGTATCTGTCCCTAAATCCTTAAACAAAGCGTCTGACTTTGCTTTCAAATCATCATCTACTCTTACTTGAATCGTACTTGCCATTTATGCCACCTCCTGTATCTATTTCATTTCTACTATAAGAATAGCAAACAAATAATGCTAAGTCAATACGTTTGTAATTACTTAGCATTATTATTGCACTATTTTTTTAATATACCCAACCCATGGCTGCCTAATCTGCTTAATCCTCTACGTAACTGAAACCATCAAATACCTTCGGTCCTTGTCATTATTTTAATACCTATAGCCACTTACAAAGGACACGACAAACAGAAGTATTTCAACATCACAACTATTTAAATACGGTAAGTATTTCGTGCAAAATTTCATCACATCTCAAACATTTGTAACATCTGATAGCTACGAAGAAATAACTCTGTTGTATCTTTTGCTTTCTTACTAACTCCCAGTACTGGTTCCAAAATATTTACACGGAAATCCTCATTCGCAATCAAATCAAAATGAAAACAAAAACCTCTGTCATTCATCATCTCTTGAACATCCTTAATACAAGGTTTTATTTTCTCCAAAAAACTGTTAGTAATCTTTGGTGAAGCAAAAATAATCTCTGCCTCTTTGATATCAAGATACCCATATATACACATTGCTGTGCGAAAATATTTAGCTGTAATCTTACTTGCAGTCTTTATTGGATTTTTGTAGTTTAACCCCCCCTCATGAAAAGCTACATCTACAGCGTAAATTTTTCGGTTTCTCTCCTGTCCGGTTATTCCAAATACATCGCTTTCTGCTTGTTTTAAAAGTTGCTTTACCGAGCTGGTCTTTCCATATATATCATATTCATACACATTTTTAAAATATTCTTTGGACTCATCCATAATATTTTCTAATTCATTCTCATGTAACGGAGTCCAGCATGGTGATATTTTCCAATTAGTCTGTACAATCTGACATCCCTTGACATGACGGAGCCAAGAATATATAAGTGATTCTCCCATTTCAACTTTCATAAGTACCTCCTTCTCTTTTCTGGAATATCAATTTACAGCCAACTTTCCTATAAATACCTATAGCTAGTTACAAAGAACACGGCAGGCAGAAATATTTCAACGTCGCAACTGTTTGAATCCGCTGGTGCTTAGAAAGCGTCGCTGGTTTACCAGCGCTTTCAAGCACCACTGCGTGATTCTCTCAAGCGCGAGCGTGTTGCGAATGAAATATTCTGCCTGCCGTGTTTCTGTAACTGCTTTAGATCTTAAACTGCTTAGCAATCTTCTCAAGTTCCTCTACCGACTCCATGCAGGCATCGACAAGCTCTGCGTTCTGAGAAGCCTCCTGAACAACACTGCTGGTTTTCTCTGCAATGTCAGTAACACCAACCGCAGATTCATCTACAGTTGCATTGATACCGTTAATCGCATCCGCAATAATCGAAATAGACTCAGACAGTGTATTTGCTGCATTTTCAACATTTTTCATACTGTCCTTCACAACATCGGCATCATCATTATACTGCACGCTTACGTTCTGGAACTGTGCATAATCCTTCAACACGACATCATCCAAGAAATGAGTTGTATCCTCCATACTCTGAACCATTTCTGCTACTGACGCATTTACCTGCTCTACAATACTGTTAATACTTGTTACGGACTCAGAAGTTTCTCCTGCCAGTTTACTGATTTCAGATGCAACCACGGCAAAGCCTTTTCCTGCCTCTCCAGCTCTTGCCGCTTCGATACTTGCATTAAGCGCCAGCAAACTTGTCTGCGAGGAAATCTGCATAATAGATTCCGTCATTTCATTAATCTGTTTTACACAGTCAGCTGCCTCAACCGCTTTCTCAGCCTTCTGCTTGAGTGTCTCATACATATCTGTTGTACGCTTTGCGGCAACATTAGTAGATTCCCGCATAGATAATGCTCTCTCCATAATCTCATTGGATAATTTTACACCGTCATCCGATAAGCCATGAATATCCTTTGCGCCCTCTTTCATACCTTCAATATTATTGGTAATCGTTCCGGTCGTTGCAGAGGTTTCCTCCATACCGGCTGCCAATTCTTCCGTTGTTGCGGAATTATCCATACATTCTTCCCGAATCTTAATGCTGACATCATTTACTGCAACAACATCCTGATAGATACGGTCGCTTGTCTGTTGTATATTAGACACCATATCTCGAAGGTTACCTCTCATTTTAACAACAGCCTTACCCATAAGCCCAATTTCATCTTTATTCTTTGCCACAGAATTCAGTACACTGTCATCTGTAAAATCTAACTCGGCAGTCTGACGGATAACCCCTGTCAGTTTCAAAATCGGACGAATAATAATAATTACCATGATAATTCCTAATATTGTACAAAGCAAAGTAACTCCGATTGTACCAATGATACCGATTTTTGTTACCTTAGAAATATTAGAAAGGATATCGTCCTTGTCTGCCGTTATAACCAAAATACTTTTATCCGAAAGGACATTATATCCGGCATATTTTATACTTCCACGATATTCATACTCCACTACTTCCGAATCAATTTTCTCTCCTTTTGCCAGTCTCCCGACAAGTCCCTTAACTACTGAATTTTCTACGCTTTTACCAACCTTATCCTTTGTCGGATGATACTGCATCATCCCTGTTGAATCAACCAGATACGCATAGGAAGACTCAACACCCTCGATTTTTAATTCCTTTAAAATTTCTGAATAAGTTTCGTAGGATAATTTCTTTTCTGCCGCTAAACGGGTTTCCATTTGTGCGGAATAGGCAGTAATCAGACTTTGCATCTCGTTTTGTGTAATCGTTCCCACCATTTCAATACTATTCGGAATAGTCATCGACATACAGAAAACGGAAGCTAACAGTGCTGCAACAGCAATAGCAGCCGTAAACTTTAAGCCGATTCTCCTAAAAAAATTCACCTTTACTGCCTCTTGTTCCTTTGTTCCTACTACATTTTTTTGCATCTTATTCTCCTCCTTAAATTTGTTATCCCAATTGTTTGTTTATTACTTCCTTTGCATTGGCAAGTGCCTCTGAAATAGCAGCCGGATTTTTCCCGCCCGCCTGTGCCATATTTGGTCTTCCACCGCCGCCACCGCCAACGATAGCTGCAACTTCCTTTATCAGGTTTCCGGCATGAGCCCCCTTTTCTACCGCTCCCGGTGTTGCCATTGCAATCAGATTCGCTTTTCCGTTTGCCTCACAAGCAAAAACAAGGTAAGCTTCCCCTAGTTTGCTTTTCGTTTCGTCTCCGAGTTCGCGCATCCCATTCATATCAATGTCGGTCAACTGCTTTACCAGAACCTTTATTCCCTTTACCTCCTCTGCTTCATTCGTTACACCTCCGGCTGCCTCTTTTGCAATTCTGGCTTTCAGCTTGTCATTTTCCTTCTGAAGCGCTTTCAATTCTTCCTGCAAGGAAACAACCTTACTCTTTACATCAACAGGATTTACTTTCAGAACCTTGGCCGTATTCTGAAATTCTCTCTCCATATCACTGTAGTAATTTAACAGCGCAGTTCCTGTCAATGCCTCAATACGGCGGACGCCTGCTGCAATTCCACCCTCCGAGACAATCTTAAATGCAGAAATACTTCTTGTATTGTCAACGTGGGTTCCACCGCAGAGTTCAGAACTAAAATCCCCCATCTGAACAACTCTGACCACTTCACCGTATTTTTCACCGAACAATGCCATTGCACCAGTTTTCTTTGCATCTTCGATAGACATTTCTTTTGTTACAACAGAAAGTCCGGCATGAATCTCTTTATTTACAATTTCTTCAACCTTCGCAATTTCTTCCTGCGTCATCGGCGAGAAATGAGTAAAATCAAAACGTAATCTATCCTTATCCACAAGGGAGCCCTTTTGCTCTACATGGTTTCCTAGAACAAGACGGAGCGCTTTCTGCATCAGATGAGTGGCACTATGGTTATTTGCCGTCAAGTCTCTCCTCTCCTTATCAACCGTCAGCACAGCCCTTTCTCCTGTACGGATAGTGCCTTCTGTCACTCTGCCCACATGCCCAATCTTTGTCCCCTGCAGCTTGATAACATCCTCCACAAGAAACTTGCCGTGTTCCGTCTCAATGACACCCGTATCGGCAACCTGACCGCCCATCGTCGCATACATTGGCGTTTCCGCTACGAGAATCGTTCCCTCGTCTCCTTCCGTGAGCTCCTCTACAATTGCATCCTTCGTCGTCAATACCGTAATCTCCGACTCGTGAGTCAGCCTGTCATAACCAACAAAGACACTTTCAACCGAGGCATCAATCGACTGGTAAATCGTTACATCCGCCCCCATATAATTTGTCGTCTCACGAGCTGCACGTGCCGTCTCCCTCTGATTTTCCATTGCCCCCTGAAATCCTTTCTCATCCACAGAAAATCCTTTTTCTCCAAGAATTTCAATCGTCAAATCCATTGGAAAACCATAGGTGTCATACAGTTTAAATGTATTTTCTCCAGAAAGAACTTTTTCTCCTGATTTTTCCAATTCTTTCATCATTTCATTTAAAATAGAAAGCCCCTGATCAATCGTCTTGTTAAAATTTTGTTCTTCCACTGTAATCAATTTTAAGATGTAATCTTTTCTGTCCGCCAGCTCTGGATAACCGGTATGGGACTCTGCAATTACCGTCTTGCTCAGCTCTGCTAAAAATTCTCCCTTGATACCGAGCAGCCTGCCATGCCGTGCCGCACGGCGGAGCAGCTTTCTCAGAACATACCCTCTACCCTCATTTGACGGTGTAATTCCGTCTGAAACCATAAAAGTAACTGAGCGGATATGCTCTGTAATAATACGGATTGATATATCCCTTTTTTCATCTTCTCTATATACCACACCGGCAATCTCACAAACCCGATCCCGGATTGCCTTAATCGTATCAATATCAAAAATAGAATCCACATCCTGCATAATAATAGCAAGACGCTCCAGTCCCATTCCTGTATCTATATTTTTATTTTCCAGTTCCGTATAATTCCCATTTCCATCACTTTCAAACTGGGTAAATACATTATTCCATACCTCAATATATCGGTCACAGTCACAGCCAACCGTACAATCCGGCTTGCCGCAGCCATACTTCTCCCCCCTGTCAAAATATATCTCTGAGCATGGACCGCATGGGCCAGCGCCATGCTCCCAGAAGTTATCCTCCTTACCAAAGCGGAAAATACGCTCCGGAGCAATACCGATTTCTTTATTCCATATATTATACGCTTCATCATCCTCCAGATAGACGGAAGGGTATAAACGTTCCTCCGGAATTTCAAGCACCTTTGTCAAAAATTCCCACGACCATGCAATCGCTTCATGTTTAAAATAATCACCAAATGAAAAATTTCCGAGCATTTCAAAGAAAGTACCGTGTCTTGCTGTTTTTCCAACGTTCTCAATATCTCCGGTACGAATACACTTCTGACATGTCGTCACACGGCGTCTCGGCGGAATTTCCTGTCCTGTAAAATATGGTTTTAATGGAGCCATGCCTGCATTTATTAATAACAAGCTATTATCATTCTGAGGAATCAGTGAGAAGCTCGGCATCACTAAATGCCCTTTACTTTCAAAAAAATCCAGATACATCTTTCGCAATTCATTTAATCCATAGGGTTTCATACCTGTTGCCTCCTAAATCGTAAATACATAAGTAATTTAATTATAAGTTTTTTGCGACAGCTTGTCAATGTTTCTGGCAAAAACAGCAGAGCAATCACTTAATCATTTACACTGAGACGGGAAGATATCCTAACGTTTCCTGTTCTTATATCACTTCCCGAAAAATTACTGTTTTCTCCGGTTACAAATACGCCGCCCAAGCATTGTCTGAGATGTCTGTTGTCGCTTTTCCTGCCTTTTTGCAGTGCGTTCCCACTAAAGCCGCCACGCAGCGGTACAAATGCACCGCCACAAAGTCAATCGAATACATTGCGGGCAGATGCGAAGCATCCATTCACGGAAGAAGGATGCCAAAAACAAATTTATTTGTTTTTTCATCCTTCTTCCATGAATGTGCACCTTTAGTGCTGCCCGCAATGACTAATAACTGTCTAAGACGGTGCATAAGGACCGGCGGGCGGCAACGCTGCAAAAAGGCAGAAAAAGCGACAGTGCAGACAGCGAGTTTTGCGAAGGGCGGCGGAGTGCTTTTGTAACCAGAGAAAACAATTCATTTTTCGCTGGAAGTAATATCCCGGGCAGGAAACGTTAGGATATCCTCCCGTCTTTCACATAAATGATTAAATGATTGCCCTATAAAAAATGGCAATATCCACAAGGTGCTAAACCGAACAGATATTGCCGCTTCATTATCTTTTAATCACAACTTATCACATTTTAAAGAAATCCAAATCCTCTTCTATATCCTTTGCCAGTCTCCCAAGCTCATCTGCTTTTCCTGACAGAATACTCATTGTTTTGTTCAGCTCCTCCATAGAAGCCGTTGTCTGCTCTGTCGCAGCGGCATTCTCCTGAGATACTGCTGACAAGTTCTGAATCATATCATTTACTTTGATACGTGCTTCATCACACACCTTAGAATCTTTCTTTATATCCCTAATTCCCGACATAGAAGACTGAATTCCTGTGCTGACCTCGCCAAAACGCTCTTTTGTCTCCTCTAATTTCTTCTGCTGTTCATCAATAATGGTCTGCATATGATTCATCGCATCTACTGTATTCTGAGATTCCGTTGCCAGACGGTTGATAACATCTGCAATAGCAGATGCCGAACTGTTCGACTCCTCCGCAAGCTTCTGTATTTCAGTAGCTACAACGGCAAATCCCTTTCCAGCCTCTCCTGCTCTCGCCGCTTCAATACTGGCATTCAAGGAAAGCAGATTTGTCTCCTCTGCGATAGAAGAAATCAGAGTGACAGCATCCTGAATCTTTGTAACCGATTCATCCGTAAGATTTACCTGTCTCTCAATACGTTTTACCGCATCATAAGTACGTTCACTTGATGCTGACAACTCGTTGATAATCTGTTCTGCATCCTCTTTTGAGTGCTCCATACCTTCCGCCATCGTAGACAAATTTTTTACACTATCAACAATGTCCTCAATAGATGTTCCCATATTCCCTACATAAATCGTAGCTTCCTCTATCTCCTCTGCCTGTGACACTGCCCCGTGCGAAATATCATCCACTGCATGGCTAATCTCATCCGTTGATTCACGTGTACGACCTGAAAAATCATTCAATTCCTGACTTGACTCTGCCAGTACAAGAGAAGACTGTTTCAAATCCTCCATAATACCCCTTAACCTGACGCCAAGTTCTTTCAAAGCTCTCGCCATAAGTCCCAGTTCATCATTTCTCTTTAACAGCCGCTCATCAATCGAAACTGACAAATCTCCTTCGGACAAATTGCCCAAAAGGTCTTCTGCCTTGCGAACTGCCTTTCCGATTCGGTTTGCCACAAGAAACACAATTACTGACGCCAATACGAGCAATAACAGAGTCATCCCGGCGATTCCAGTTATCTGTTTTATAATTATCGCATCAATATCCTCACACGGCTTTCCGGCAAATGCCATACCAATTACAGAACCATCTGAATTTTTGAGCGGTATATAATAAGCATAATAATCTTTTTCATTGATAACTACATCCGTGGAAGAATATTCTTCTTTCTTATTTATGACGGTATCAATCACTTCCTCCGATGCTTTCGTCCCAATAATCCTCTGCCCGGTCTTTTCATTGACAAGGGAAGTAGCACGTCTGGTATCACCATAAAACAATGTCACATCAGCCTCTGATTGCTTTACAAAAGAATCAATGACCTTGTCATTTTCTGTGACATTATATTTGCCTTTCATAAGATTCTCGCCATTCATTGAATAATCCCCTGCATCTAGTGCATCATAGGCACTTCCCACACTATAACACAAATCCTTCAGCCCCTGCAAAGCTTCGTTCTGAAGACTGCTCCCCAGAGAAGTAACTGAATAAAAAGAAATAATCAGTGCCAAAAGAATAAGCGGCACCAGCGTTAAAGCAATAATTTCCACTTTCATTGAAACTTTAACTTTTTTCTTGTCCATTAAAACTTTTCCCCCTTTGTGTATCTTACTATTCAGCATTTTATCACACAATGAAGCAAATATCTATATTTTTTTATAAAAATTTTATACTTTTTTTCCTGTTTCCTTTCGTTGTACAAATTTGCAACGGTTTCTTACATTTAGTTGCGAATCTGACCATTTCCTAATATAATAAATTTAGTTGTTGTCAGTGCCTGCAGTCCCATCGGTCCTCTCGCATGAAGCTTCTGGGTACTAATCCCAATCTCTGCACCAAATCCAAACTCAAATCCATCCGTAAATCTTGTTGATGCATTTACATAAACGGCTGCCGCATCAATTTCATTCAAAAACTTCATGGCATGGTCATAATTTGATGTGACAATCGTTTCGGAATGTCCGGTGTTATATGTATTGATGTGGTCAATTGCCTCTTCAATACTGTCTACTGTTTTTACGGAAATAATTTTGTCCAAATATTCCGTGCCAAAGTCCTCCTCCGTTGCTTCTGTCATGTCGTCAAAGCACTCCCTCGCCCTCTCATCTCCCCGTATCTCCACCTGATGGGTGGCAAGTTTCTCACAAATCATTGGAAGGGCGCGCACAGCAATATCTTTATGAACCACTAACGACTCGCAGGCATTACAGACGCCCAGACGCTGTGTCTTCGCATTTTCAATAATATCTACCGCCATATCTATGTCTGCATATTCATCCACATACACATGGCAGTTTCCCGTTCCTGTCTCAATGACCGGCACGGTACTTTTTTCCACCACCGTGCGAATCAGTCCTGCCCCACCCCGCGGAATCAGCACATCCACATACTGGTTCATCCGCATAAACCGTTCTGCCGTCTCATGGGAAGTATCTGTCAGAAGCTGGATGCTGTCTGCCGGCAGTCCACACTGTTTTAAAGCTTCCCGAATCACCTCGACAATTGCCTGATTCGAGTGAATCGCATCCCTTCCCCCCCGAAGTATTACTGCATTTCCAGTCTTAAAACACAGTCCGAACGCATCTGCCGTCACATTCGGACGTGACTCATAAATAATTCCGATAACGCCAAGGGGCACTCTTTTCTGTCCAATCTGTAATCCCTGCGGCGTTGTTTTCATCGAAATCACTTCCCCTACCGGATCGGTCAGAGAAATAATCTGACGGAGTCCCTCTGCCATTCCCGCAATGCGCTCCTCTGTCAATGTCAGGCGGTCAACTAACGATTCTTTCATTCCGCTCTCCCTTGCCGCCTTCACGTCCGTCTGGTTTGCCGCTAACATCCGTTCACGCTTTTCAAGAAGAGCGGCTGACACCGCCTCCAGTCCTTTATTTTTTTCTGTAACCCCAAGAAGATTCATCTCCCGGGACGCCTTTTTTGCTCTCTCTCCGATTTCCTCTAATAAAATATTCTGATTCATCTAATCCTCCATTCTAAAGCGCAAGCCATCTTGTACTATGATTCTATCTGGTTTTCTGTCACAGGACTCACATTCAAATACTGGTATCTCCTGTTCAGCAAACGCAAGCATAACCGTATTTTCAATCCAGTCCCCACAGACAGACAGGTATCTGTCATAGTACCCGCCTCCGTAACCAATACGGTTTCCCTCTTTGTCAAACGCCACACCCGGCATTATCATCAGAATATGCTTTCCGCCAAGAAATGCTGTTTCTCCTGCTGCCGAAAATGGCTCTGTCTCCGCTGGTTCCTGTATTCCCTGATATCCACCAGTAAGCATGGTTAAATCCGATACCCTGTAAAATTCCATAACATGACGGTCTGCATAAGTGCGGGGCAGAAAAAGCTGTTTCCCATCTTCCAAAATCCACCGATTAATTTTCCCTGTAGAAACTTCGGAACGAAAGGAAACGTAGGATAATACAATATCTGCCTGACAGTACCACGGCTGGCTGCGCACTTCCCTTTGAATTTCCAGTGACCAGCGCTCTCTGTCTTCTTCTGAAATGCCATCCCGCTTTTTGAACGCTAGACGTCTTCCCTCTCTCTTTTCCATTAGTGTCTGTTCCTTCTGTGAAGTTTTCGGATTGAACCATCCGGTTCCTGAACGGATGTATGCTCTAACGTTGACAGCAGATTGCCACGTATCTGTGCAATATACTCTGCGCGAAGCTCTGCCTGCTCTGCCTTTTCCTCCTCTGTCAGCGTTCCCTCCTTTTTCTTACGGTATAATTCATTGATTCTGTCGATTTTCTCCTGCTTCATAGCAGCCTCCTTACCTGTCCAGATAATTTTTTAAATGGAAATGCCTCGTCTTATGTGCCTCAAATAAAGTACCGATATCTTCTCCGGCAAACAAGCGGTTAATATTATCCATATCGTTACCGTTGATAATCGCCATATCCGCACCGGCATCGTTGGCAATTCCCGCCGCCCCTACTTTCGAGCTCATACCTCCGGTTCCGATATCACTTACCGGACCTTTTGCCATACCAAGCATTTCATCTGTAATATGCTCAACAAAAGGAATCCTCTCTGCCTTTGGGTTTGTGTTCGGATCATCTGTGTAAAGACCGTCAATATCACTCAAAAGCACAAGCAAATCCGCTTTCACAATTGCTGAAACAATTGCCGATAAAAAATCATTATCACCAAAGTCAATCTCATCTGTGGCGACTGTATCATTTTCATTGACAATCGGAATCACTCCGATATCGAGAAGCTCCCGGAATGTGTTCTGGGCATTGTGCCGGCTCGTGTCATTTGCAATCGTAATCTTTGTCATCAGAATCTGCGCTGTATGCTGGTTGTACTCGGAAAATAGCTTTTCATACACCATCATTAACCGGCTCTGTCCTACCGCCGCGCACGCCTGCTTGAGCGAACGCTCCTCGGGCCTTTCCTTCAGTCCAAGCGCCTTCCGTCCCACACCGATAGCACCGGAGGATACAACGACAATCTCCTTGCCCTGATTATGTAAGTCTGTCAGTATACGGACAAACTTTTCCATTTTTACTAAATCTAAACCGCCTGTCTCTGCATGAGTCAGTGTTGATGTTCCAATTTTAAAAACAATTCTTTTTTTATCCTTCAGATTTTTTTGTTCTCTCATTTTTTTCATGCTCCTGTATTTTCATCGCAACTCTCAGGCCATCCATAGCCGCTGACATAATACCGCCCGCATATCCTGCTCCTTCGCCGCATGGATAGAGTCCCTTTGCGGATACGCTCGTAAGATCTTCATCCCGTTCTATCCTGACCGGGGAGGACGTCCTCGTCTCAATTCCCAACAGTAAAGTGTCCTCATGGGAAAATCCGGAAAGCCTGTCCTGAAACTGCTCCATTCCGTCTATCATACCATTTACAATAAATTTTGGCAATGCCCTGCGAAGATTTGCATACGACCACAACCCCTTAACACAGGGTTTCACCTTGCCACATTCTGCCGTTTCCGTATCATTTTTGAAATCCCCGAAACGCTGTACCGGAATCCTCCCATGGCAGAGCTCATACATACGCCTCTCCCATTTCTCCTGAAACCGGACGCCTGCCAGACAATCTTTACTTCCAAAATCTTCCGGCCCCACTGTCACGACAATGGCACTATTTGCATTACCAGAGTCCCGCCTGACATTACTCATGCCATTGACAACGAGTTTTCCATGCTCCGAGGAGGCATTGACGACATACCCGCCCGGACACATGCAAAAGGAATATACGCCCCTGCCGTCCTCTGTCTTTCCCGTACATTTATAAGAAGCCGGGGGCAGCACTCCTGCCTCCACATCTTTACCATACTGGGATGCGTCGATATCACTCTGCCTGTGCTGAACTCTGACGCCAACAGCAAATGCTTTTGGAGACATCGCAATGCCTGCCCTTTCTAACATGGAAAAGGTGTCTCTTGCACTGTGCCCGATTGCCAAAACAAGGCTGTCACAGGGAATTTCCCGTTCTTCGCCGCCTTTTTCTGCACGGATACTGTGTATTCTCCCTTCCCTCATAATAAAATCTGTCATTTTTGTATGGAAAAAAAATCGGCATCCCAATGATTTCATTTCTTCTCTCATATTGATAATGACCCGGCGCAGCACATCTGTACCAATATGCGGCTTTGCATCATATAAAATATCCTCTCCTGCCCCAAACCGGACAAAGGTTTCCAGCACAAACCGTTTTTTCCCTGTTTTATCCTTTACCCCGGTATTCAGCTTACCATCCGAAAATGTCCCGGCACCGCCCTCGCCAAAGGAAACATTTGACTCCGGATTCAAAATCTCTTTCTGCCAGAACTGCTCCACATCCTCTGTCCGTTCTTCCATCGCAGCACCACGTTCGAGAAGAATTGGTGAACACCCACATAAGCTCAGATAATACGCACAAAAAAGCCCGGCCGGGCCACTTCCCACAACGACAATGTTCTTTTTATTCCCAATATCCGAAATCTGCTCCCGTAGGTCTGCTTTCTCTCCTACCCTCGACAAGTTCCTGTTTCCCCTATTCCGCTTTCTCACCGCTTCCTCATTTTCCAAGGAAAATTGCACCGTATACACCAAATAAATATCCGGCTTTTTTCTTGCATCTATACTTTTTTTCACAATTTGAAATTCTAAAAAATCCTCTGTCCCGATATGTAACAGCCCCGCAGCTTTCTCTTTTAAATATTCTTCTGTGTCCTTCTGATAGGGTATCTTACACTGGCTTAACTGGAGCATACTCACTGCTTCCTTTCTCTTTTTTCATATCCTCTTTCCGGATGATTTCCTTCGCTGCTATATTGGCACATGCCCATGCAAAATGCAGATTATAGCCGCCGCACTTTCCATCGACATCTAAAATCTCTCCTGCAAAAAATACGCCGGGGACAACTTTAGATTCCAGCGTCTCCGCGTCAACCTCCTCTGTGGGGACGCCCCCCGCTGTTACCTGCGCCCGCTCCATGCCAAATGTTTTTTCGATTGGAAAACGAAATCCCTTCAGGCAGCAATCCGCCTCCGCCCTGTTTTTCAAGACCGTCACCCACTTTTTCGGCACAAGCCCCTCGATTCCATGCTGGGAGATCCAATGGATAACCTCCTGTTCGCTCATTGAGGGAACAAAATCAATCAGTCCTTCTACATATTTTCCTTCTGAAAGCGCCTCTGCCGCTACTCGGCACATCTGAAAAACAGGGATTCCCGATACCCCATCCCGTGTAATCTGGATTTCTCCCTGCTCGCCCTCTATTCTACTACTGTCTACCAATAACGAAAAGCTCCCCTGAACTCTTGTACCGGACACCTGCTTCCACCAATGTCCCCCGCATATGAGCCCAGTTAATCCCGGATAAACGGTATGTATCTGATGCCCCAAGCTTCGCGCCAGCTTATAGCCGCTTCCTTCGCCGCCCAAATCACTTCCTGCTTTTCCTCCGGTCGCCAGTATCACATACCGGCAGCTTATCTCACCGGACGAAGTTCGGACAATATAGCCACCCTCTCCATCCTTTTTCACAGAAGAAGCCTTGCTTTCCAGCACAATCCTGACATGATTCCTGTCACAGAAATGTTCCAATGCCTCTACGACCGTTGCCGCCTGATTCGTGTAAGGGTATACATATCCGTCTTTCTCTCTGTGGTACACCCCGATTGAGGCAAATTGTCGTATCGCATCCTCTGGACTGTACTCTGACAATATTTTTTTTATCCAATTCTCATCCCCGTAATAGAAGGAAGAATCCATGTAATTATTCGTAAAATTACATCTGCCATTCCCCGTCGCCGCCAGTTTTCTGCCAGCCCGCGTATTCTTATCCAGAATGGTAATGCGGATTCCCTCTCTGGCAAGCAGACCGCCGCACAAAAGCCCGGCAGCCCCTGCGCCAATAATAACAACATCCCGGTATTCTCTCATGACAAGGGCACCTCATTTCTGTATCTAAAAAGATGGCTGCGTTTTTCAACCAGCCATTTTTTATTATACACTAGCTTGAGAAGTTTTCAAGAATAGAATACAGGTCTTTTTCATTTTCTACTATAAATCCCTTGCGCAATTTTTTTCTCTCATCTTCCGGAATATTTTCCTCCATAATTCCCGTTTTCTCATACAGAGTTTTTCCGTCACGATGATAAATCGCCACCTCACCATCGGTCAGCTTGAGAAAAAAGCCCCTTTCCTGTTTCGGTTCGCGGTAGGATTTGCGTATCACCAGCTTTTCCTTTGAAAATGACACAAGCCTCATATCGGTAAGTCCTGCCTCCTGCTCATCTGCCGCCATCGCGTTCACACACTGCTTCAGATAAGCTTCCATTTCCTCCCGCGTCATGCCTGCATACTCGGAAGGCATGTCCCGCTCCTCCTTCACAAGTTCTTCGGTATCTTCGTTATAAATTTCTAAGATGTACTTTGTATCGCTCGTCACCTTCTGCTCGGTGCCGGCTTCTGTCTGTTCCGTTTTCGTTTCTTCTTTCCGCCGTTCTTCTGCCACCCGCTCTGAATAACGGTAACTGCCATAACACATTACCCCTAATAATATAGACGCTACGAAAAAGCAGCTTATTATAATATACCTGCGCCTCATGCAAAGCCCTCCATTCCTAATATGTACTTAGTATGGGCTTGTTGCGGGCGGTTTATTCAGAAGGGGAAAGCTATTCTTATATCATTCTCATCCCAATCCAAATAATAGTTTTCTACTTCACCTGAAACCTGTAGAATACTACCTTGAAATCGATATAGGACTTGCCCATATTCATCACTATCCATGTCCAAAAGAACTTTGCTTTTATCTGTTCCTAATTCCATTTTATATAATTTATTTTCTTTTTGTACAACCACATAATTTTCTGTTGCTAAAATTCCATATCCTTCTTCAACTTCCTTTAAAATTTCAAACTTATTTCGAGAGCAGTCAATCTTGTAAAAATATGATTTATCGACTTCTTTGCAAGAAATCTTATCCGAAACAACTTTTTGACCTTTTTTTAGCACATTGCTTACCCCATATAATTGTTCCCCATCCTGATATTCAAATGTAATACTTGACCTTGTGTTCAATAAATCAATATTTTCACAAATCTGTGTAAAAGATTTCTGTTTTCTTTGCCGCACTAATTCTGTTTTCGTTGTATCCACATCACCCGAATCACATTTGTACCATGCAACACCTGTGTATCCACCAATCTCCGGCTCCGTAGAAAAAAATCCTTCTTTATGATAAAAAAGTTTCGTATCATCCTTTGAGATTTTATTCACCGGCTTTTTCCCAAAATCTTTTTCATCTATATAATAATTTGCATAAAAGCCTCTGAGAAAAACGCCTACATCACTGCCTGTCTCCTCGTTATCTGCAAGACGTTCAGCAAAATATAGCTTTCCTCCCTCACAGGCAATGGTACCTATATTCGGCAATGAAATTTGGGATTTGAAATTTGATTCATAATCAAATTTAGCAACTAACGCAAGATTTTCTTCTTTTTCTTGTATCTCTGCCTCTAATTGAAATAAATAGTAGCCGTCTTCGCCTAACACGATATGCTGTGGGTGTAAATCAAAGTCTTTAAATTCAGCAACAGAAATTATTTTTTGATTTGTATCTTGAATTTCTACCCTGTCTGCCTTTAAGATTCCAATTCTTTTACCCTTGATTTCGATATCATTATAGCTGGTCTGTACCTGTATCCCCTCTGATGCCGGATTTCTAATTATTACCCAAATCACAAGGATAGCCAGTAAAGTTCCAAACACGGCAATAGATATAATGGCTGATTTTTCTTCTCTCATTTTAACCCCATTTCTGTACTGCTGTTGCAATTATCTTTCTGTTCCATAATTACCTATAAAATAATACCTTCTCATAATAATTCCCTGTTATTTTATCCATATCTTCCTCCCCTTTTGATAACTCACTGCCTGCATATATAAGACAATAATCTCCATAAATTTCCTTCATATAAAATCTATGGCAAAACATTATTCTTTTTTGGGGCAGCGAACCCTCTTTTGCCGATGCCCAATAATTTTTTACTCGAAGTTTTTCTTTAACTAAATAATCCTTTACTCTTTCTAAATTGTCCTCAGACTGAAGCCTATCGTATGTCTTTCGATCCTCAGGTATTGGAACAATATCATAACCGTCAGAAGATACCAATTTAAAAACTAATAATTTCTCAATATAGTCCTTATCTTTTAACCAATTTACAATAAAGTCGATTTCACCTCTGTCATAGTCATTATTTAATAGCTCCTTCCAATAGTTATATGATTCAACATGTGCGCGTTCCATTTCCTTTGCGCGTTTTCTTTCCTTTTTTCCCAATTTATTTCCCGAATTCACCGCACCTTCTGAAACAGCACTATCACTTTCTGAATTTATAACACCTTCCGAAACAACGCTATTATCTCCAAAGTCTCCGGCTTGATTTACCTTAAAATTTTCGCACGAACATAATATCGTAACACTTAGTAGTAATGCTAAAACCTTTTTACTTTTCATTTTCTACCTCCTTTCAAAAGATAATGCTAAATTATTAATAAATCACTTCTTTATTCATGCATTAAGTCAACTTTATGTATTTTATTGATAAGTAGCCCTGAATCAAATACATATAATTCGTCATTTAGACACACTAAAAAAAAACCACAGTCATCTGACACTTTACTTAATTTTCCGTTTTTTACATCCACCTGATAAATTCCATTCTCTTTACATTCAATACGGTCATCGCAGGTATGAAGGTCTGTATATTCATACGCCACTCCGAGGTAATACAATTTATTCCCCTTTTTTATTATATCCAATATAAGATCATTATCTTTTCTATCAATAGGGGACTGTACCGGAAACATCTCGTTTTTTTCGATTGAATATATAAACACATCTTTTTCATAACTAAGAATAATATGTCCTTCTGCATATATCATGTCTCTAGGATAGATGTCTCTAAGATCACTTTCTCCGTATTTCTTCTTCTCATACCTTCTAATATATTTTTCTACATTAAACACATTCCGTTTGTTCCAATCTTTATCATATATGAAGAGAAAATTGTTTACATCATAAGTAATACTGACGTCTTTCCCCATGGCAAACTTATAGATATCTCCATCTATTACTTTTTTTTCGTTTTCGCTTCCTATTGTTCTACAGTAAATTCCCTCTACTCCACAAATATAGTAAAGAGTATTTCCTTCTACTAAGAATTCACCCTCTCCTGATAGCAAAGTTTCTTCGTCCTGTCCATCTCCTTTGCGGCATAAATCATCTTCTTTATTAAAGTAATAAGTATACCCATTTACCTTTTGAATTTCGCAAGTAGATACCGCCGTTAACACATCATCCTCATAATAGCTTATTTCTTCTAAATGTTTATAAAAGAAATCATAAAAGCTGCCGAAGGAATAGCGACCGGAAACTATAATCACTAAAAGTGCCAAAATAATTGCTAAAAACACTACTTTATAAACAATACCTTTCACATTATACTTTTTCTTCATTTTCTTTCTCCTCTATGACATTCTAATCCGTTCTTTTATGTAAAAATTTACTCATATTAGTTTTACTTACCTTGTAAATTCTACCTTGCTCATTTTTTGAATGAATATTCCTTTCTCGGTTACATATAAATCCTTGCCAATAGAAATTAAGTCATCCCCAGACTGCTCAGAAACTTTAGAATATTCTCCTGTTTTCAAGTTATACTTATAAATTCCATTCTTCTCATTTTCCTTCCTTGTAAAAAAAGCACTACCCATCTCTGAACCATCATCTTGATATATAGACAAAAAAACTGTCCCATGGTGTATTCCCAATGTTGTATAAAAGCCCTCAGTCTCAACCTTAAATGGAAATTCATACATATATGTGTTTCTATCTTTTACTGCAAATACCCATACTCCCCTATCTGGTATGAGCCTAACAATATAGCCATTTACAAACACCGTATCGCTAATCGTTACTCCCCCATCCTCAGATTCCGTAAGGTCCGCTATCCTTGTGCCTTCCTGTTTGTCACAATCGTAATAATACAATTCCTCCTCTGTCACTATAAAAAGCTGATTATTGATTACTCCTGCGCGGATTACACCCGGCATTACAATATGCCTGTCTCCATCCTCTGACACCCAAAATAAATCACTTCTGTCTGAATCAAGAATATAGAGTCGTTCTTTCCATATGAAAAATTCACTCACGTTCTGGCATACCTCTTTTTCTTTCCCTCCATGGCGGGCTAATAATACATGTTCTCTTTCCTTTATATAGTATAATGTATCCTTTACTTTCTGATAAATGTTTGTCATAAGAACATCGGTATTCGAAGAATCTTCAATCTCATCTTCTACCTTCAATACCTTCTTTTCCCATGTATTATCTCTTACCCATAAAATGCCTAGAACAATTATACCCGCAAAAACCAGAAACAGGATAGCCCGGATGCATCTTTTTTTGGCTTTTTTTGACAAAATCTATTCCTCCTCTGTACCGACAGAATGATGTAACTAGTCAAATTTTTAATCTACCTTTTATCTCATTTTTCTGTATTACTATGTATACTAAAGATTATCCCCTCATAATAATCTCCTACTAATTTATCCATATTTTTTGCTTTTTTTGATACCGTATTTCCTACATAGATAAGACAATACTCTCCATGAAGTACCCCCATATCAAATTTATGATGAAACCTTACTACCTGTTCTGGCTGAGAATCATCTTTTTGAGATACCTGATTCCATATCTCAAGCTTCTCTTTTTTTAAATAATTCATTACTCTGACAAAATTTTCCTCTGACTGAACTCTACTCCTTATTTTTTTATTGTCGGGATAAGTTTCTATAGTACCATCACTTTGAAATGATAAGAATTCAAAATAGTACTTATCTTTTAACCAATTTACAATAAAATCTATTTCAACTCTATCATATTCGTTATTTAAAAGTTTCTTCCAATAGTTATATGAATCCGCACTTGCCTGTTCCATTTTCTTTTTACTTTCTCTTTCACTCCTTTCCGGATAATCTTCTGAATTCACAGCACTCTCTGAAGCAACATTTTCACTTTCTGAGTTTATAACGCTTTCCGAGACAGTGCTATTTTCACCGAAATCTCCTGCTTGATTTACCTTAAAATTTTCGCACGAACATAATAACATAAGGCACAGTGATAACGCTAAAATTTGTTTTGTTCTCTTTTTCATTCTCCTCCTCCTTTTTCAAAAGCTAATGCTAAATTACTGCTAAATCATTTCTTTATTCATGTATAAAGTCAACTTTATGTAATTTTCTGATAAACATCCATGAATCCAGTACATATAATTCGTCATTCAGACACACTAAATAAAAGCCACAGTCGTCTGACACTTTACTTAGTTCCCCGCTTTTTACATCCACCTGATAAATTCCATTCTCTTTACATTCAATACGGTCATCGCAGGTATATAGGTCCGAATACTCATATGCCACTCCGAGGTAATACAATTTATTCCCCTTTTTTATTATATCCAAAATAATATCATTATCTTTTCTGTCGATAGGGGACTGTAACGGAAACATCTCATTTCTTTCGATTGAATATATAAACACGTCTTTTTCAAAACGAAAAATAATATGCCTTTCTGCGTATATCATGTCTCTGGGAAACATTTCGCTAAGATCACTTTCTCCGTATTTCTTTTTCTCATATCTTCTAATATATTTTTCTACATTAAACACATTCCGTTTGTTCCAATCTTTATCATATAT
>DEUM01000063.1:49660-92630 GCA_002362575.1 Lachnoclostridium sp. UBA3262
CTTCTAATATATTTTTCTACATTAAACACATTCCGTTTGTTCCAATCTTTATCATATATATATAGAAAATTGTTTACATCATAAGTAATACTGACATCTTTCCCCATGGCAAACTTATAGATATCTCCATCTATTACTTTTCTTTCGTTTTCGCTTCCTATTGTTCTACAGTAAATTCCTTCTTCCGTATCTCCTCCACAAATATAGTAAAGAGTATTTCCTTCTACTAAGAATTCACCCACTCCTGATAGCAGAGTTTCTTCGTCCTGTCCGTCTCCTTTGCGGCATAAATCACCGGTTTCTTCATCAAAATAATAAGTATACCCATTTACCTTTTGAATCTCGCAAGTAGATATCGACGTTACCACGTCATCCTCATAATAGCTCATTTCTTCTAAATGTTTATAAAAGAAATCAGCAAAGCTGCCGAAGAAATAGCGACCGGAAGCTATAATCACTATAAGTACCAAAATAATTGCCAAAAACAATACTTTATAGACAATACATTTTGTGATATATCTTTTTTTCATCGCACTGCCCCCTTCTCAATTATATGAACTTATATTAAAACAAAAAGTATTTAAATACTCTATATGGATCAAGAATAAAAGTTCTCTTAAACCAATTTGCCTTTTTGTAACTTTTTATTGAACCCACAAAATACTTCATACCGGCAAATGCATTATTAGGAACGCTTAATGTCGAAGCATAACTTAAAGCTCTATGATACTCTGCATTATATTTTTTGAACTTTCCTTCCTGCAACAATTCAACAACCACATCCATACAATTATACTTAAAAAAGTCATACTTGCTTGCAGGATACTTTTCTTTTTTAACACCTGTTTTATCTTTTATAGTTGTTATAGCCTTAAACTCACCTTTAAAGTAGAGCATACTATTATATGGATATGCCTCTCTTTCATTTCTTTCTGTGTTATTAATGTAATTTCTTATAGCGTATTTAAGTTTTTTGGTTGTATTTTCGAAATACGTGATTGAAATTGGCAACTTAGCTTTATGCAATCCATCCTCTGTATAAGATAAATACTTCCATTTACCCTGTTTGGCTTTAATTACAACCGCTGAATGTCCAAACCCACTGGCACTTCTACTAGAATTAAGCCATATCGCATCATGCCTATGCCCGCTCGGATCCCATGCATTTACCCCATCATTTCCACAATAGGTATACAAATTCAAACTGGTTGGATTTTCTTCCTCCCCCGTGTCAGTATCTCTCGTCGTAAACCTCCCCAGCTCTGGGCTATAATACCTTGCCCGCAGGTACACACTTTCCGTCTCCTTATCATAATACTCGCCACAATAACGGAAGGGGTTATCGTCCTTCTTGTCAGAAATTATTTCATTGCCAAAGGCGTCATACTCGTAAGTCTTTGTCACCTTTCCCATCTCATCTGATAACTGCACGACATTTCCATGAAGGTCCGTCATGTAATATTGCTTCTCTGTTCCCTCACCTTCATCTGTGTAAATAAGGTTACTCCCGTAACCTTGGTTACTACCATAACCTTGGTCATTCCCACGAATATAACGTTTCTTTACATTCCCTTTTTTGTTTAATTCCAGAACAATCTGGTCGCCATTCCAGACATACGTTGTTACTTCCCCATTTACAAGCTTTTTTGTTCGTAAACCGTTCGCATCATATTCATACTTTATCTTTTTATCCTTAGTTAAAGTTTCTGACAGTTGATTTAACGCATTATAATGATGCACCACATTGTCATTTAATTTGTTATCTCCCAAAGTAACATTCAAATCAAACTGCGGTTTCTCCGACTCTATCACCTTACGCCCGACTACTGCCAGCTGATTTCCATTTTTATCGTTTTTGTAAATGGTAACTGCATCCTGTTCCGTATTCGTATTGAGTGTATCCGTGCGCAGCAGTTCTTCATTTTTATTGTACCTGTATGCTGTTTTGTGCTTTCCCACCGTCACCTCAGTACGGTTGTTATGGGCATCATAGCGATACGATATTGTATTTTCTCCGGTTCGTTCTTCTTTTATCAATCTTCCCAGTGCATCATAGGTATATGTTGCCTTTTGCTCTGTCTCCTCCCCATCCGGTGAAGTGACATGACTGGTCTCGTACATTTTTTTCCCATTCGGGCTGTACGCTGTCTGATAGCTGGATACACTTTTGTTTCCAATCCGATTATCTAAGCCTGTCGCTGCATTTGCCAGATTGTAAGTATATGAAATGGTTCCCACCCCGGAATTCTTTGTTAAAGGATTCCCATTTTCATCATAAGCATATTTCGCCACCATACTTTTTCTGTCGTGGTCTGTCTGAACCACTTGATTTAGTCTCGAAAAAGTATCATAGTCATAATCATAGGAAAGCTCCTTTTTACCATCTATTGTAACAGCAAACTTTGAAATCTTATCAGAGATATCATACTCATATGTCTTTTCTATATTCTTACCATTCTCCTGCTCTATGGTTTCTTTTGTTATCTGTCCTGAAAGGACATCGTATTCACATACCGAAGAATCCTGCCGGCTTGTATTTCCATACTTATCATATTGCCATACATGAATGACAGGTTCATTCCTTTCCATATCCGTTGCCTCTGTTTTGACGACACGGTTTTGGTAGTCATAAGTCTGCACAACGGTATTTCCATTTCTGTCCTTGGTGCTTACTAAATTCCCATACTCATCATATGAATACTTCTCTGCATCGCCTTCCGGGTTTATCTCTGCGGTCAATTCATTTTTCTTATTGTATTCATACTTTGTTTCACTATACGCGTCCTTCTTTGCCTTGCCACTGACACAAACGTGATAATCCCTCCCCATGTATGTATAAGAATCTTTACCCTTACCTTCTTTTACAGAAACCTCAAGTGGTTTCGTTAATCCGGTAAACTGGCGGATTTTATTCCCCTCACGGTCATAAACATACTGAACATACTGTGCTTCTTTATCCGACAGGCAATTTTTAACCTGTGTCAGATTTCCCTGAATGTCATACTGATACTCCGTCCGTACATAAGTATCATCCGTCTGCTGTTCCTCCACGGCAGCTAACTGACCGTCCTGATTGTATTCATTTTTCACTGTCTGATAGACAATTTGTCCATTTTGTATATCGACAGGATTGGATGTTTTTATCAACTGACCGGATAAATCATATTCATACAAGGTAGCATAACCCTGTACTGCTCCCTTTGAATCATAGGATGCCACTTTCCGCCCTAACACATCATAGGTGTCCTTTGTAACCTGAGTTTCCCAATTACTGTTCGCATCCTTTCTTTCCTTTTGAATTGTCTGCGTAACATTGTCAAAACAGTCGTACTGATATTCTGCCTGACTATCCTTTTCCTCCAGCCATTTACCATTGATACACTTTTTTACTACCGTGGCTTCTTTTATTTTCCTGCCAAAGTCATCATATTCATAAGCTGTCTCTGTTATCCGTTTGTCCGTTTTGCTTTGAGCAGTGACTGTCTGAGATATAATATTCCCTTCCTCATCGCTTATCGTCTGGGTAATGTCCTCTCTCAAAATAGCAGAATCAAATTGATTATAATAAGCTTCCTTATCCATATCCTGCTGATAGGCAGACGGATTTAATTTTTTATTATAAGTAGTTTGGATATTCCGGTCTTCTTCTACCTCGCTATCCTGTTTTGTCAAGGTCCAGCTGGAGCAGTGTGCAGCGTCCATAGCTCCACCAGAAAACTCTGCGGTTGCAATTTCCTCATTGTAGGTATCATAAACATGACGTCTGCCAGAAAGAATTTTTTCTCCTTTTCCTGCGATTTCGTAATTATATTCCTCTGTCCCATCTTTATTTTTTAATACTTTTTCTTCCGTTGGGTTAAACGTGTATACCCGCTCCTCAATCAATTTTGACGCAGCCTCCGGCTGCTCCTCCTCATCCCCTTGACTGTCACCCTTTTCCTCGCCATAATCATAGTCGCTCTCCGTCCATGTACCCTCCTTTTCTTTCTTTGCTATTACAGTGTTTCCAAACGCATCTTTCATTTCTACTGTACAACGGTCATAGTAATCTAATGTCATAGTTTTTAAAGCATTTTCTGAGTTATGGGTGATTTCCCTCGACTCATACTGCGTTCCGGGCGAGCTCACACTTCGTTCTTCTTCTCCTGTCTCCTCGTTATAAGTATAAACCGTTTTTATGCCATTTTCATCAATATTGCTTAATTCATTTCCAAAATAATCATAGGCAGACTCCTCTATTATCCATGTACCGTTTTGTTTCGGATTTATTGCGGATTGGATTGTTTTTACAGCTTTCGTCTGCTGACCGGCAGCATCATAAGTGTAATCAAACTGAACCTTTTCTTTTGTCCCATGGAATACATATTCTGGGTAAACTTTTTCCTGCGTCTCATTTCCATGGGAGTCATATGTCATTTCTGAAACAGAAGTCACCTGATATCCTTTATTGTTTTGATTTATACTTGAAAAAGATTTTATAAGGTCAATCTGATTTTTGCCTAGGGTTCCCTCCATCTTACTTTTTGATTTTGAATCCAAATAATACTCCTCACTTTTCTGTAAAGACAATACATAGCCCGTTTGTCCATCCAAAGGATATCCCTTGTCTGTATTGAAATATGTATAAGTGGTTGTAAAGAGATTCTCTTTCCCGGCGTTTTTAGCCAAATATGCTTTATTTGACCTTTCTTGCAAAATATTTCGATACCGATCATAGGTATAACCATACTTAAATACTTGAGGTTTTTTATTCCGGTTTTTCCCAAAGCTTTTCTCTGTCTCAAGTATAACAAGAGAGCCTTTTCCTCCTATATCATAGCTGTACAGATTTTCACTCTTAGTCTTGCCTTCCTTGACCTCGCCCATTAAAAGTTTATTTGTGTTATACCTATATAGTCTGACATTCTTCTTTGGTTTTTTCTTTAACTGTAAAGTGTCTTCACCAATACTTCCTTTTTTATAAGTATAGTCGGACATCTTTTTCTTATCTTTATATGTTTTCGGATTAAAATTGCCGACTACTGCTAGAGTCTCAAGTCCTTCTTTGCCATATTGCCACGCCTCGTGCTTTTCATCATTCAAATCAGCAAAAGTCGCCAAATTGCCATTTTGCTTTTGAAAATAGTCATATTTCACCCCATTGGCTTTCTTTTTCGTCTTTGCAGCCTGTTCATACTCTCTTGTAACATAGAAAAACTGTGTCACTACATCCCGTTCCTGCCCTGCTCCCATGTCTCTTGTCCCTCGAATCGCTCCGGCACGGTATTCGTAGTTACTAATGCGTCCTCCACTTTCCACGCTTTTTATAAGATAAGTTTCATTGGTTGCAGCGCGTTGGGATGCCACTCCAGCCCCTGCCGCATTAACAAGGCTTTCTACTGTACGGTAGCTGTATTTCTCCTTACTGCCACCTACTGTAACACTGTTCAAAATGCAGCCATAGATTTTTTTACTGTCCAGCGTTGTATATGAAGTCCCATCAATATCATACCGAACAGTCTTTTGAGATATCCCGCCTGACACTTTATTTCCCTGCACACTTACCTTATCTAAAAAACACATACCATTTTTTGCATCATGATATGTAAATTTAATTTTTCTACCTACCGAATCCGTTATCGTATCAAAATAAATCTTGTCCCTGTAAGCAAAACGGATAGTATTATTATGCGCATCCTTCTGTAGCACAATTACACCGTCCGCATTAAAGTAAGTACGCAGTCCTGTCTTGTCACGAAGCAGGTAACGACACGCAATGCCGTCTACTGTCTTATCAAAGTCCTCTAGCTTGACATCTTGATAATTGTAACCGGTAATTCCAGTAATTGTATAGCTCCGTTTACTTTCATCTGACAAGGTATCAATCCCCATAGTACCTTTACTTCCAAAATGAAGATACACCGGCTTTGGCTCCCATGCACTGTCAGCTCCTTCCTTAACGGTCATTGTTTCAATCCATGGAAAATCGAAACACCAGCCCGTACTGATACCATAAACATTATGAGAGTAACCATCGACCACCTTTGTGCGCTGGGTATTGTCTACATATTCATCCCTTCGCCTTGTAATACTATCTTTGTCGTAGGTAACAACCATCCCCTCCAGCGCTTTCTGGTGGTTATTTAAGATAGCGGCAGAGACAGCGATACTATGAGTATTGCCCATACCATTGTCAAATTTAACATCAAAAGTATCAACATGGAGTTTTGAAACTGCCTCTACAATGGGATAACCCACATTTGCTTCACTGCTATCATAATATCTGCTCAACTCAAAGTCCATTCCAGCCATACCTTCCAGAGAAAGATCTGTCCGTGATAACAAAAAATGTCCTGTCGCAGTATCCACTCCATCATCTATCTCTGTTTCTAACGGAGAACCAGATACCTTGTTATAAAAGATATCTTTATAAGTAGTTGCATAAACAGCTTCCATTTCCGTATCATAAGAAGTATTTACCGCCTGACAATCTATATAAGACAGCAAGCCTCCCACTGCCATCACTGCAACAATAAGTATCCGCTTTCCAACCCTTATTGCTGCTTTATTTTTTCTCATACTGTGCTCCCTCCTCTACCTGCATCTCAACCGTAGTTTTACCGTTTACCAATCCCTCCACAGGAATGGACTGATAGGCTTCCTTTGTATCGCCTGATTCCATCTTCGTATTCAATTTTACAATCATAACACCGCGCTTTTCAGAATATTTCAAAAGCTGTGTTCCCGCCTTTCCCTTGTAAAACTCCTTCTCCCCCATAAAAGAAGATTTTCTCCTAAAAGCGAGTTCCTTAGGATTTATGCGAATTGTAACAATATAATCCGTATCCTCCTTGCATTTTCCGGCTTCCACCTGCAACTCATAAAACTCACCCTTTGCTATCGCCATTTGTTTCTTTATCTGAGGCGTTTCCAATTCAAAACACTCCACCACATCAAGAAAACCAAAGCCGTTCATGGTTCCACCGACACTGTAAAGATTTGTTCCCACAGATAATAGTTCTGTTTTCTCTTTTTTCAGGTTCATGACAGGAACCGTATTCCATTTATCTAAATAGCTATCATAGCAGATTACTTCATTGGTTGCATTTTCTTTTACCATATACACCTTCCCACCTACCAATGCCCCATATGTATAACGGTCTGCCTTGTTAATTGGACATGGCGTTCCTTCATTATCGTAGACATCCTCCTCAGGAATGTACTCCACCCAATACATATCTGCTTTGACTGCATCTTCTTCGCGTTTTTCCTGAAGAACATAAATATGTCCATCTATTGTCTGCGCCTGTACGTTGATACTAGTATCGGCTTTCACACTGCTTGTCCACTTATCTTCTCCCACATCGTAAATATCCACACGCTCTGTCGTACCAATGCGGGCAAATGCATATATCTTACCGTCATATACTGTTGTTACCATACCTGTACGATTCTGTGGCAGACTGGCTTTCTTTTCCCATCTGCCACTCTCAGTGTGATAACAGTATACATTTGAGTAAATTTTTGCCGTTGCCGTACTATCACTCTGTCCTCCCAGTGCATAAATATCTTTTCCCACTGTGACGAGAGACATATTACAGATACCACTTTGTGCTCCCGGATAGCTGGAAAGCTTTCTCCACATATGCGTCTTAGTGTCAAATACCTCCATTGTCGTCACTGATTGATTTTTATCCGTCACGCCACCAAGCACATAAATTTTTTCATCACACACCGTGCTTCCAAACATAATTCTGCCACTGTTCATAGGTTTGCAATATGACCATTCAGATACTGTATCTGTGTTATAAATTTTACGTGATGTCTCGCCCTTTAATTCTTTTCCCTCCATAGGCGTAACTGTAAATGCAAGTGTTTTTCCAACCGTAGCGTTAGTATATATGTACTCATATGATGTATTTTTGACAACGACTTCCTGAATCCTTCCATTCATATCATATATATCAACTAAATACTCCTTTGCATTTTTTACTGGTTCCCACGATATAATATAGCTGTCCTGTCCAGACTTTCCTACTGGTTCTGGTCTTTCAAAACGCTTTTTTAATGACAGAATATATTTTCCAGTAACTTTTCCTTTTGTATTAACTTTCAAATAATGTCTTCCATCATAGGCTCTGACAAACCGGAAATTTTCATCTAAACCACTATTATCATCATAATCGAGCCGTTCTTTACTGCCGCTATACAAGATTCCCTGTGTATCCAAATCGGATGTAGTATACAGTTCATAAGCGATACCCGGCTGAGGATTAAAATAATAGTAATTTTCCTGTCCACTCTTTAATACATCACGAGTAATATCTTGGTTTTCCTTTAATTCCACAGCCCCCTCAAATCCTATAACCTCATAATGTATAGAAAAATACGGATTTTTCTCTATTCTCGTCTGATAAGAACCATTTGCATTTTCTGCAACCAAAGCTACACCATAATTGGGTACGCCTTGATACCACGATTTTACAACATCTGTTACATCACATGTGTAAACTCCCTTTTTCTGTATAGCAATATCAGTTAGTTTTATATTCTCGTAAGATGGTCGATTATTATCTGTTACTTTTTTGCCTGACCATTTTGTTGTTACCTTATGTACACCCACATTAAAGGTTTTGCCTACTCCCATTTTCAATGTTCTCATATTCTTTATATAAAGACGAGCATCCCGTACTTTTACATTTGGTCTGCCAAGCTCTGCCAGACTACTCATCTGCGCAAATGCAACACACTTATTAGCCCGAAGAATCAATTCTTCATTATATGTGTAATTTGATTTTGGTGAGCCTGCATAGGCAGCGCCAATTTTTACATCTCTCTCATGTTGATTCGTAATGTAAGCAGTACGGACAGTAACTGGAAACTTCCTCTTTTTACTGTTCAGCCATTTCTTATCCGGTTTCAAAATAATTGTGCGCCTTTTCTTATTGTAATCTACCTTTACTTTTGATGTAGACACCCCTTTGCTATCCGTAAGAATCGTTTTCAATCGGGTATATTTAGTCTTTCCTTTTTTCGTTTTAAAATAAATACGGTTTTTCTTTATCCTAACCTTTAGTTTCCCACCATTAGCCGTTAATTTGATTTTTCTTGCTGCTGATTTTTTCTTAGCAGTAATCTTTTCTATAATCTTCTCCGGATAAATTTCATATGTTAATTTTTGATTTTTATATGCCCTTTTATATTGGACTCGATTGCTATTTAAAATATCTGTCTTCTCTTTTTTCTTTGGATTACTAATTTTAACTTTCTTACTCTTTACTTTCTTTCCCTGCAAAGCAATTGACAGCCTAGACTTGCCACGCTTCAAAGTTATATTTGCTTTCTTATTTGATTTTCTGGCTACAGTAATTTTAAGACTGGTTGCTTTCGTCGTATAACCTTTTTTACTTTTCGTCTTAATAAGAGTTGTGTTTACCTCTTTCCACTTGCCACCCTTTTTAAAATGAATCGGCATAGAATACGAGTTAGCAAGAAAACTGCCATCTGACATAGCATACTGTTTTGTAAACTTCGTGCGTTTTTTAGGGAGTTCATTTAATACCGTTGCCTCGCCATGCGTAATCTCCGTCTCTTTCTTTGCTGCATCCATATTACCGGACACTTCCACGAAAGAAAACCCTGCAACTACCAACATCAATACAATCACCAATGTAGTTCCAAACCTTTTCATAATCTTATCTTTTTGCATCTTTCTCCTCCTTTTCTTACACGTACTTTTTTGAATTTTCATCCTAAAAGAATACAAATTTGCTTTATATAAAAGAAAAAAGAAAGTAATACAAATCAGAACAAGTATTCCTGTTACTTGTTCTGATTTATTTCTATTACTTTCTTTTTGGTTCTCTTTTATCTTATTGTAAGTATTTGTTTTAATCTATTTCCAGTACACAAAACTTGATTTACGTTGTACTGCTGTTTACATCACTCGCCCAATCTTAACCGGGTGGCGGTAATAAGCATTAGAAATCTTAATACCGTCTCGTGGGTTGCTGGCATGGATAACCATTCCGCCGCCAATGTACATAGCTACATGGTTAATCCGGCTTCCGTTGCTGTAGAAGAATAAATCTCCCGGCTTCGGTGAACTCACGCTTCTTGTCACACCTGCCTGTGCTGCCGCATTATGCGGAAGGTAATGACCATACTTGCGATACAGACTCATTGTGAAGCCGGAGCAGTCCGTACCACCTGTGAGACTTGCGCCTCCCCATACATATCGGTTTCCTAAAAACTGTTTTGCATATTCCACAATCGAAGCCTGACTCGATGAGATGCCGGAAGACTTGCTTGCCGATACCGTTCCTACCTTTACAGCACGCTTTAAGGAATACTGCTCTTTGACATATTCCTTAGCGACAAAGGCATATTCATTATCGACGTAAATACAGATGAAATCACCCATTCCTTTCTGGATGGCCTCATATCCGCCTGCCTTCTCCATCGCCTCTTTGGAAATCTTTTCTTTTTTCACAATCTTCTTAACAAAGTCAAGTGTCAGATTGTTTTTCTTAATTGTGAATTCTTCTCCCGCAGATACAACCGAATAAATCGGCGCATCCGTTGTAGGAAGGGCACGTACACGCAGAGAATCTGTCTGAATCTCAACGCACTCACGACCTACTTTCGTAGCTAATTTTTCTGCCTTCTTATCCATCGTTATATAGGAGCTCTTTACATAGCCCTTTACTTTGCCGGACACAATCTTAGCCCAGCCTTTTTTTACTTTATAAACATGGCATCCGGAATTCTTTGTCATCTTTCCAACAATCTTAGAACTCTCAGATGGTTTCTTTCTTACATTCAGATAGGTGTCAACCTTATTTGCAATTCCTAATCTGCTGTAATTTAAGTTCAATTCGACATGTGCACTTTTCGCTGCTGCTGGTTTAGCAGTCGGCTTTGGCGTAACTGCCGGTGCCGGTGTCGCTGCTGCCGGTGTCTGCTTCGATGTAAGCAGTTCTGGTGCCTGTGCTACAACAGTCCCTGCTGCAACATTATTACAATACTCATCAATCAGTACATTTGCACCCTCTACCTGCTCCTCAGATGCTACCATAGCAGCCTGAATTGGAGCTATAATAGTCCCCACCAATAAAACCCCTGCTATGGAAAATGCCAAAATCTTTTTCATCTTGTTCATCATATTGATACCTTCTTTTAAATGTTTTTTTCTGATATGTTACGAAATTATTACATTTGTTAAGAATTATAGCAATATAATAAACAGTTGTCAACAGATTTTAACAAAAAAGTGCTTTTTTTCTACATTCTACAAGAGTGGTTCTATATAATAATGCACACCAGACCACCATTGGAATCATTTACCACCTTCTGAATCGTGTCCTGAAGCTTCACCTGACTCTCCTCTGTCAGGCGGTTTACCTTGGAATTAATTCCCTCCTCAACAAGCTGGCGAATGGTTTTTCCAAAAATATTTGTGTCAAAAATTCCATCCGGATTATCTTTCCCATTCTGGCTGATATAATCAATCAAATCCTGTGCCTGTTCCTCACTTCCGACAATCGGAGCAATCTCCGTTTCAATATTTGCCTGTATCAGATGAAGGGACGGGCAGCTTGCCTTAATTTTTACTCCATACTTATTGCCGTGGCGAATCAGCTCCGGATCCGCAATCTGGATTTCATTTTCTGTCGGTGGGACGATTCCATATCCTCTTCCCTTTACCTGATCGCAGGCTGTCGCCACCGACTCATATTCGTTCTTTCTCCCGGCTAACTCCCTCAGCGTGGCAATTAAATCAAATTCGCCCTCTATCGTCGTTCCGACCATTTCGCTTAAAATTTCATAATAATAATTTTCCTCAAACTCCAGCGAAAGATTGACGACGCCATTTTCTAACTGCTTATCGCGGATAAAAATTTCTTTGATATATGGGGTTTCCATAGCAATATTTTCCTCGTTTACATCCTTCATCGTGTGAATCTTCGAGATAACCTTCCGGCACTGCTCCACCAAATCTGCTTTCAGCCAGTTGTCGAGCCCTAAAAACTCCACCCATTTTGGCATAATAAAATTCAACCTGCTAATTGGAAAATCTGACAAAATCTGCTCCATAACTGTAAATACATCCTCCCTGCTCATTTCCTTACAATTTACCGGCAACACGCTCTTTCCGTACTGCTCCTCCATTCTCTTAACCTTCTCCATCGTTTCTTCGGACTCCGGGTTTGCTGTATTTAGGAGAATCACAAATGGTTTCCCTGCTTTTTTACACTCGATAATCGCTCTCTCCTCCGCTCCCTTAAAATTATCGGCGGGAATATCACCAAACGAGCCGTCTGTAGTAATAATAATGCCTATATTGGAATGTTCCCGTATGACCTTATTCGTTCCGATTCCTGCTGCCTCGGAAAAAGGGATTTCCTCCTGCGACCACGGCGTCTTAACCATACGCTCCTGATTATCTTCCTCATGCCCTGCTGCCTCTGGAACAAGAAATCCTACACAGTCAATCAAGCGGATTTTTCCTGTCTCCTGATTCGGAAAATGAATCACTGCCGCATTTTTTGGCACAAATTTGGGTTCCGTTGTCATAATGGTCTTTCCCGTCGCCGACTGCGGCAGTTCATCAATTGTCCTCGCCTTTTCATTTTCATCCTGCATCTCCGGCAGCACTACCAGCTCCATAAACCGTTTAATAAATGTTGATTTTCCTGTCCGTACCGGTCCAACCACGCCCAGATAAATTTCTCCTCCGGTGCGCCGGCTCATGTCCTGATACACATTATATTTGTCCATAAAAAAAATCCCCCTTGCTGTGGTCGACGCACTTTTGCATCTACCTTACTGCTAAAATGTATGCAAGAGGATTTTTAATTATTCCGCTGCTTCCTCTAATTCCTGTCGCAGCATCTGAAAAAGTTCAAGCAGCTTTGGGGAAAACATACCACATTCTCCCGCCATGACCATCTCAAACGCCCTCTCTTTCGAATACGCCGCCTTATGTATTCTCTCACACAGCATTGTATCATAGACGTCTGCCAGCCCGACAACCTGAGCCGATATCGGAATTTCTTCCCCTTTCAGCCCTTCCGGGTATCCGCTCCCGTCATAGCGTTCATGGTGATACATACAGACCTCGGCACAATAAGTAAACAGCTTGTAATCATCACTGTTCTTCTCTGTTATCTGCTTCATCTGTTCAAAAATTTTTTTCCCTTATATGTATGGGTTTTTACTATCTCAAATTCGCTTTCTGTAAGCCGTCCCGGTTTTAACAGAATTTTATCTGAAATTTGAATTTTCCCGACATCATGCAGCATAGCAGCAAACGAAATATATGCCCAGTCCTCTTTTCGCAAATTATATTCCGAAAAATACTGCATGACCTGTTTTAAAATAATCTCCGTAAATTTTCGGACATGATAGCAATGACCCTCTTCCGCCAAATCCCTATACTCAATCAGCGAACCGAGATATTCCACTATTCTTCTCGTATCTTTTCCCATAGCTCCACTCCATTCTACTTCTGGACAATATCCACTCCACCTACATTTTTGACAAACTGAATATTTCTCTGTTCCTCTGTTACTTTATAAATATCCGTATTTATCACTATCGTTGTGCCCGGATATACTACGCCGTGGATATTCACTCTGGCGCCCTTCCGCAACGTCAACTGCTGCATAACCTTGGCCCGCTCTGCCAATAATTCTTTCTTCTGAAGCTTTTGTGCATAAATTGCTTTTGTCAGTCTTTCATAAATCTCTTGGTTTTTCTCGCTTTTCTTCCCTTTTATTACTATCTTCTCAACCGCCTCTTTGAATGTCCGAATATCTGCATCCAGCTTAGCGATTTTCTTCATCAGCTCCTGGTACTGTGCCATATCATCCTTATCAATACCGACCTCTATCGTTGTCTTAACCTCTGTTGCATTTCCCACAACACGACATTCCACACCCTGTTTTGCACAGGTATAACCGCCCAGAATCAATCCCCTCTTTCCGGTAACTTCAAGCTTGCCATCCGTCTTGACATCACAGTTTAACAGGTAACTCGCCTCTACCTTGTCTTTAGCAATGATATTGACAGATTCAAAGAACTGTCCCATTATGCTTCCTCCAGCACGAAGCTCACCTATGTTCTGTCCTTTACAGCCTTTCCGAATCAGTATGTCTTTGCCTGCCTGAATCACAGCCCCCTCGCAATATCCGTTAATAGAAACATTACCAGTTGCCGTTACAGAAAAACCATACTCGACATCCCCATCTATGCTGACGTCTCCGGCAAACTTTATGTTTCCGGTCGACGCATCAACATTCCCCGGCACGACGAACATATTCCGTATTTCGATGTCACCCTCTTTTTTCCATTCGATAATACCATCCATCTGTGAAAAATACTGCTTCTTGTCTTCGGACATAGAAAAACCTTTCCCGCGAATAGGTATCAAATCACGCCCTTTTGTCGGCGGCAGCAACTCACCTAAGACATTATAGCCAAAAACTCCCGCCGTCGGCGGCTGATATTCCGCTATCAGCTGTCCTTCCTTTACTGTCTCAAATAACTCTATATTTTTGTAATCAACGGTGCCATCCTCAAGTACCTTCGGTTTGTGCTGCACTGTCCTCCGGAAATAATACAAATACTTTCCGTTTTTTCCATCCACCGGCTCCTTCCCCTCTGCCACGACAACATCCTTAAAGAATTCCTTGTTTTTCAACATTTCCTGAATCCTGTCCTTTTTGATTCCCTGTCTGATATTGTGCTGCCCCAGTATTGTCATAACAAATTCGATATTATATTCAGAATCGTCTGTCGGTGACGGGAGATTCAAAATCGCCTGCATCCGGTTTTCCGAAAGTGTCACAAATGAACTGCTCTCCTTATCTGCTTCATCCTGTTCTGCCACAGCTATTTCTGAGGCTGCCGCAGACTCCTTGTCATCTTTCTGTACTGCCCCCTCGGACACCTTCTTCTCTGCCTCGCGGAGAGCTTCCTCTAATTCCTTGCCTTCACTCTGAGATTTCTTTATAAGAGTCTTTCGCAGTTCCGCCATCTGCTCAACATCATAGTAAACCTTGTTATATTCATATACATCAATCCCCGCCAGAAGTCCACGCCGGATTTCCGCCATCTGTTCGGCAGACAACTCCGGATTCGTATATGCCTCCACTTCCAGACGGTCTTCCATTCCAAATCGTATCTCCCGCATCTGAAACCAGTTGTATTCGCCTTTCGCATAGACCGATACATCCAATTCCTTTTTTAGCCCTTTTGTAATTTCCCGGAGCTGTACGCCATGAAATTCCTTATTCAGATATGGAATAAGATTCACTCCCGCCTCATATGCGCTATTGATTTCAGCTAATTGCTCCGCATTATAACCATTTTCCAAAAAATCACTGATATCATTTCCTGCTATCAGACCACGACCAAGCTCCAGAAGTTCCCGCCCCTGATATCCTTTCTCTATGTATGGCAACAGAGAGATGTTCTCTGCCAATGCCTTTCTGACTGCACGCATTGTCAGAAACTTATATTTGGGATCTGCATACTGTGATACATCCAGTTTATCCGACAGTCCTTTCCTGATTTCCCTCATCTGAAACCAGTCATATTCCGGTTTGGCATACCACGATACATCCAGCCCCCTGCTCAGCCCCTTACGGATTTCTTTCATCTGTGGCGGCAGAAAATGGATATCTTCATAGGCACTTATATCCAGTCCCTCTTTTAAACCCGCACGAATTTCATTACACTGGAGCCAGTCATACCCTTTCTTTTCATAGCTGGTTATATCAATACCTGTCTCCAGCTTATTCCAGATATTCTCCATCTCAATCCATGTCAGCTTCGGATCCATATACTGCTCTACATCCAGCCCTTTCTGAAGACCTATCCGGATTTGTTCTAATTGAAGTAAATCAAAAGAAAGGCGGCGATATCTTTCGATATCTCCGCCTGCTTCTTTACATAACTCAAGCTCGCGCTCGTAATTTTTAGAGGTTATCTCATCGGCAATATTAAGCATCTGTTCCATAGAATCCCCCCTATGCCAGCAGACATAATTATTCTTTTATTTTTGCATTTTCCTTTAACAGGTTAATAACCTTCTCATTTAACAGATTTATCTTATAGTACTCCTCTAATGTAATCGAATCGCCATAAATAGATTTAAACTGCTCTCTCAGTGCATTTTCATCCATCTTCTCCCCGCCTGAAGAAGCGCTTGCCGCAACGGCATCCGAAATTTGCTTTTTGACTTCATCGTCTGTTACCGACAAATTTTCTTTTGCCGCAATCGCTGCTGTTAAAAGCTGTGATTTGGCTAACGTTTCTGCTCCCTCGGCCAATGTTTTCTTATAAGCATCCTCTGTCATATTCATCTGAGTCAGGAACGTTTTGAAATCTGTGTAGTTATAGCTGGTAGCCATATAATGATAGTACGCATCTAATTGGTTACTGCAAGATTGCTTCAGTTCCTCCGGAACAGAGACAAACTTACTGTTTTTCTCTACCGTCTCCATCGCCGTACTTCCTGCACTCTCTTTTTTCGAGTTTGCCAGAGATTCCTTCGTCTTTGTTTTGTATTCTGCTACTGTCTTATAATTTGTATTTTTCTTTACAAATGCATCATCAAATTTTGCAGCTTCAGACTTCTCAATATGATTTACAGTAACAGTAAATACGGCGTCCTTTCCTGCCAAATCCGGGTTCGGCTGATAATCCGATGGGAATTTCAGTTTTAAATCTTTTTTCTCGCCCACCTTCATGCCAATCACACCATCGTCAAAACCATCAATAAATCCGGAACTTCCAAGTGTAATTGTCCGGCCTTCCTCCGAACCGCCGTCAAATTTCTTTCCGTTCATTTTACCCACATAATCAATATTGACGCTCTGTCCCTTTTTACAGGTACCCTTTTTAATCTTTTTCACATTTGGATTGTTGTTAAGCAGAGTGTCAATCTGACTCTGAATCTCGTCATCCGATACGGTACAATCCACTTCAACTCCCTTATATGTTCCAAGAGTAACACATTCCTCTGTATCAATTTCATCTAATGAAATAGAAGTTCCCGATGCCGAATCCTTACCTACAAATTTGGACTTGACATCTTCCCATGAACACCCTGTCATGACCATCGCCATTACTAATACTATGCTGATGACTGTAATCTGTTTCTTCAATTTATTTTCCTCCTTATTGCCTTGTGGCATTTGTCTCTTATAAGTATAGCATGACTAGGTCAAAAAGAAAAGTGAATTTTTGTTGAACAATCACTTAGAACAATTGCTTACCCTTTTGTGATTTTGATGTGGCGGATATCATACGGTTTCTTGCCCTTATATTACTTCCCGAAAAATTATTGTTTCCTTCATTTACAAATACGCCGCCCGAGCATTGTCTGAGTTGTCTGCTGTCATTTTCCCTGCCTTTTGGCAGCCCGTTTTCACTTAAGCCGCCACGCAACGGTACTAGTGCACCACCAGAGCTATGTGTATTACACTGCGGGCAGATGCGAAGCATCCATCCATAAAAGAAGGATGTCAAAAATAAATATATTTATTTTTTCATCCTTCTTTCATGGATACGCACCTTTGGTGCTGCCCGCAGTAATCTGTAACTATAGTGGTGCATAAGGACCGGCGGGCGGCAATGCTGCAAAAGGCAGGGGAAAACGACAATGCAGACAGCGAGTTTTGCGAAGGGCGGCGGAGTCTTTTGTAAATGGAGGAAACAATTTATTTTTCGCAGGAAGTAATATCTCGGGCAAGAAACCGTATGATATCGCCGCCAAAATACAACCTTCTATGCCTGCAGCACTGCCTGCTTCATTTCAGAAACATATTGTTTTACATAAGGGACAGATTTGTCGCCATATTTGGCAACAATTTTTACGATGGCACTGCCAACGATGGCGCCGTCGGATACGGCTGCCATCTCCTTTGCCTGTTCCGGTGTGGATATACCAAAGCCGACTGCACAAGGAATCTCTTTTACTTCCTTTACCTTCTGAATTAAGTCCGCAATTCCCGTATTGATTTCTGCGCGCACTCCGGTAACTCCCATAGAAGATACACAATAGACGAACCCCTCTGCCTCTTTCGCGATCATGCGCACACGGTCTGAAGAAGTCGGTGCAATCATCGAAATGACTGTCACGTCATAGCGGGAAAAGACGGACTGGATTTCCTCTTTCTCCTCAAACGGTACGTCCGGTACAATAATCCCGCTCACACCACATTCCTTCGCCCTCTTTGCAAATTTTTCCACACCATACACATAAACGGGATTGATATAAGTCATGAATACAATCGGAACTTCCAACTGCCCGGAGACAGACATAACCATGTCAAAAATTTTATCCGTTGTCGTGCCGGATTCCAGAGCCCGCAGGTCAGCCTCCTGGATGACTGGTCCCTCCGCCACCGGATCGGAAAATGGAATCCCGATTTCAATCAAATCAGCTCCCGCCTCCTGCATGGCTGTCAGAAGCTCCTTCGTTGTCTCCAAATCCGGATCTCCCGCCGTAATAAATGGAATAAATGCCTTTTCATTCTCAAATACCTGCTCAATTCTATTCATAAATCTCAACCCCCCTGTATCTGGCAATTGCCGCGACATCCTTGTCGCCGCGCCCCGAAATATTTACTACAATAATTTTGTCCTTATCCATTGTCTTAGCCAGCTTTCTGGCGTGAGCCAGCGCATGGGAACTCTCAATCGCCGGAATAATTCCTTCAATGCGGGACAAATACTCAAATGCTTCTACTGCCTCATCATCGGTTATCGAAACGTAGGAAGCACGCCCTGTGTCGTACAGATTTGCATGCTCTGGCCCGATACCGGGATAATCCAGCCCTGCCGAAATGGAATACACTGGAGCAATCTGCCCATACTCATCCTGGCAGAAATAAGATTTCATTCCATGAAACACTCCCAGCGTACCAGTCGCAATCGTAGCAGCGGTATCCGCCGTATGAATCCCCCGCCCGGCAGCCTCACAGCCAATTAACTGCACTTCTTTATCCGGAATAAATTCATAAAATGCTCCCATGGCGTTACTGCCGCCTCCGACGCAGGCCAGCACGGCATCCGGCAGCCTGCCTTCCTTTTCCAGAATCTGCTCCTTAATTTCTTTTCCGATGACACTCTGAAAATCACGCACAATCGTCGGAAATGGATGTGGCCCCATGACCGAGCCGATAACGTAATGGGTATCATCAATCCTTCTCGTCCACTCCCGCAGTGTCTCATTTACAGCGTCCTTTAACGTCTGTGTGCCACTCGTCACCGGATGAACCTTTGCCCCGAGAAGCTCCATGCGAAATACATTCAAGGCCTGCCTGTCTGTGTCAACCTTTCCCATGTAGATTTCACATTCCATACCAAGCAGCGCTGCCACTGTCGCCGTCGCCACACCATGCTGTCCTGCGCCTGTTTCAGCAATCAAGCGGGTCTTTCCCATTTTTTTTGCCAACAGCGCCTGCCCCAGCGCATTGTTCAGTTTGTGGGAGCCCGTATGGTTCAAATCCTCCCGCTTCAAATAAATTTTTGCACCTCCCAAATCCTCTGTCATATGCTCTGCAAAATATAATATAGATGGACGGCCGACATAATTTTTTAGTAAATCTTCATATTCCCGAATAAAATCTGCATCCTTTTTATAGTACTCATAAGCTTTTTCTAATTCTATTACCGCATTCATCAATGTTTCCGGAATATACTGTCCTCCATGAATTCCGAATCTTCCCTTTGACATAACTTCTTTCTCATCCTTTCTCTGCATGGGCAGTTCTTATCAATTGCCCCATTTTTATTTTATCTTTTACCCCGCCGGTTTCTGCCCCACTGCTGACATCCACTGCGTAGCAGCCAGTTTTTACCGCCTTTTCAATATTCGTGCAGTCGATTCCCCCTGCCAGAAAGTAGGGATGTTTTAAATTGGGTGGAATCATTTCCCATGAAAATGTCTGTCCGGTACCGCCATATCCTTCTTCACTAAAGGTATCAAAGAGCAGATATTCACAGGATAATTTGTCTGCCTGAAGGCAGTCCCTTTCACTTTTTACCCTCACTGCCTTTATAATTGGCATAGGAACACATTTTTTCAGCTCCCGGATAACCTCCTCGTTCTCGTCACCGTGAAGCTGAATCCAGTCAAACGCCCCCTGCGCTGCACATACTGCTATCTCGGACACTGGCTGGTTGACAAAGACGCCAACAGCAGGAATGTCTCTCCTAAGCTTTTCCCTGAGGATGACCGCCTCTCCGACAGAAACCCTTCGTCTGCTTGGTGCCATAATGAATCCGGCAAAATCCGGGCTCAATTCATTGGCATAAGCAATGTCCTCCTCCCGCCGGAGACCACATATTTTAATTTTTGGCATTTTCTATGGCACCTCCATTTAACTCCCGGAGTTTTTGTCCCTTATCCGCACTTTTCATCAATGTTTCTCCGATAAGCACTGCATCTACCTTTCCTTTTTCCAGTTCCACTATATCCGCCCTCGTCTGTATTCCGCTTTCCGCTACAAATCGAATATGTTCCGGTACCTGCTCACGCAGACGGATGCCATTGTGTATATCCACTGTAAAATCTTTCAAATTCCGGTTATTTACGCCGATAATGCGTGCTCCCGCAAAAACTGCCTTTTCTATTTCGTCAGCATCATGCGCTTCCACGAGTGCGGACAATCCAAGACTGTCACATATTTCAATGTAATGCTTCAGTTGTTCTCTTTCAAGAATCGCACAAATCAAAAGCACGGCATCCGCCCCCGCCGCCTTTGCCTCATAAATCATATATTCATCCACTGTAAAATCTTTGCGAAGAATCGGAATGGAAACTTCTTTTTTAATTTCTGCCAAATAACGGATATCGCCTAAAAAGTAATCCGGCTCTGTCAAAACAGATATCGCTCCCGCACCAGCCATTTCGTACTCTTTCGCAATCGACAGATAATCAAACTCCTCCGCGATAAGGCCTTTGGAGGGAGACGCTTTTTTTACCTCACAGATAAATGAAATCTTTGGCTTTGCCAGTTCCCTCTCAAAAGGAAATCCGGTCTGTGCGTTTTTTTCCTGTGCAAGCTGCCTCATTTTCTCCAGTGGAACGTTTTTCTTTGCCTGCTCTACACGTATTTTTGTCTTTTCCGCAATCTCCTCTAATATCATATCCCTGCTGTCTCCACAAATTCCTGCAATTTTTTATAAGCTTTTTTGCTTTCTATCAGCTCGGCTGCCTCTTTTATTCCCTCCTCCATTGTCAAATTATCTTTTCCGATATAGATTCCAATTCCCGCATTTAATATGACAATATCTCTCTTGGCTCCAGTCTCTTTTCCCGATAGAATGTCTCTTGTAATCTGTGCATTTTCTTCCGGCGTGCCACCAACCAATTCTTCCCCTTTGCATCGTTTCATTCCAAACTGCTCTGGCGTGATTTCAAATGATGTCAGTTTGCCGTTTCTTATCTCACAGCAATGCGTCGGGCCAGTCAATGTCACCTCGTCCAGACCGTCGCTTCCACAAACGGAAATCCCCCGCTCTACCCCAAGATTACTCAGTACCTTAGCCAGCTTCTCAACCAAATTTTTATCATAAACTCCTAATAGCTGTCTTGACGCATTTGCTGGATTCGTCAGCGGTCCAAGAATATTAAATATCGTCCTCTCCTTCATTTCCTTTCGTACTGGGCCAACATTTTTCATGGAAGAATGATATTTCTGTGCGAATAGAAATGCCATCTTCGTCTGGGACAGAATCCTTTTATTTTCCTCTACTGGCAAAGACAAATTGACACCAAGATTTTCCAGTACATCTGCCGCGCCGCTTTTACTGGAAACACTCCGGTTCCCATGCTTTGCCACCGGTACCCCCGAAGCGGCAATGACAAACGCCGCCGTAGTGGATATGTTAAAAGTTCCTGCCTCATCTCCGCCGGTACCGACAATCTCAAGTACCGGGAAATCCGGCACCAAATGCGTTCCCAGCCCTCTCATTGCCTGAGCTGACGCTGTAATCTCTGTAATCGTTTCTCCTTTCATGCGAAGCGCAGTCAGGTATGTCGCCATCTGAACCTGTGAAACCTCCCCCGACATACTCTCCTTCATAACTTCCTCTGCTTCCTCAAATGTTAAATCTGCACCGTTAATCACCTTGTGTATTGCCTCCTGTATCATCACAAATCTCTCCTTTCTTTCTTCCTTTCATTCTATTTCCAAAAAATTCTGAATCATCTGTTTTCCCTGTGGAGTCAGTATTGACTCTGGATGAAACTGCACACCGTACACAGGATATCTTCTATGCCTGACTGCCATCACTTCATGATTATCGTCCTCTGAAATCACTTCCAACTCTTTTGGAATCGTATCGATATCGGCAATCAAAGAGTGATATCTCGCCACTTTTGCCCTCTCCGGCAGCCCTCTGAAAATCGGCGTTTCCGTGTTCAGCTTCACAGTACTTTGTTTGCCATGCATAAGCTGTTTCGCATGACAAATCGACGCACCATACACTTCGCAAATTCCCTGATGCCCCAGACACACTCCAAGGATTGGGATTTTCCCTTGCAGCCGCCTCACAACTTCCTCACATACTCCGGCGTCTTTCGGATAACCCGGCCCCGGCGACAGTATAATGTGGGAGGGGTTCATTTTCTCTATTTCCTCTACTGTCTTCTCGTCGTTCCTTATTACCCGGATATCCGGATTCAAAGTCCCGAACAATTGCACCAGATTATAGGAAAAACTGTCGTAATTATCAATCAACAGTATCATGGCTGCACCGCCTCCTTTGCGTTCTGAATCGCCAGCATAACCGCCTTTGCCTTATTTGCCGATTCCTCATATTCCATATCCGGCTTACTGTCTGCTACAATACCGCCGCCTGCCTGCACATACACCTTACCGTTCTTTTTCACTGCCATGCGGATGGCAATACAGGTATCTAAGTTTCCGCTGAAATCAATATATCCAAGTGCTCCACCATAAATCCCCCTCGGCTCGGTTTCCAACTCATCAATAATTTCGCAGGCACGTATTTTCGGAGCACCAGAGAGCGTCCCTGCCGGAAGTACCGCTTGAATCGCATCCAGCGCATCCTTTTCCTCTCGGATATCGCCCTCCACCTGAGAACATATATGCATAATTTTGGAATATTTGTGTATCATCTTGTAACTCGTTACCTCGACTGAGCCAAATTTTGAAATTCTTCCCAAGTCATTTCTTCCCAAGTCTACCAGCATATTGTGTTCGGAAAGTTCCTTCTCGTCCTGAAGCAAATCCTTTACCAATGCCTCATCTTCTTTTTCATCCCTGCCCCTAGGCCGGGAACCGGCTACCGGAAATGTGACAAGTCTTCCATCCTGAAGCCTTACCAGTGTTTCCGGTGAGGTACTCATAAGCTCTACATCATCCATGTTCATATATACCATATAAGGGGAAGGATTCGTCGTCCTTAATACCCGGTACGGATTAATCAGGCTTCCCTCGTAATCACTGACAAACTGCCTTGATATAACTGCCTGAAAAATATCGCCATCCCGGATATATTCTCTCGTCCTTTCTACCATGGCTGCATATTCTTCCTTTGAAACATTGCATGAGAATTTTACTTTGTCATAAACCTTCTCCTCTGTAAGCGGTGTATTATCTCCAATCATGGAAATAATTCCCTTTATATCTGCCTTCGCCTTCGCATAATTTTCTTCCAGCTTATCTCCTGTCCTGACATTCGCTACGATTACAATTTTCTGCTTTAAGTGGTCATAGGAAATCACTTTGTCAAAAAGCATCAAGTCGTAGTCCGAGAAAGCCCCTCTCTTAATGTTCAGCTTTGGTTCAGCATGAGCTATCATCGCATAGGAGAAATATCCGACAAATCCTCCGGCAAATGGCGGCATGCCATCTACCTTTGGCGCTCTGTAACTTTTCAGTATGTTCCGAATCACATCAAGGGAATCCTCTGTCTGGATTTTCCTCTCTTTTCCCTTTTCTGAGATAGTAACCTGGTTTTCTCTACAGGAAACCCTCATAATCGGATCGTAACCAAGAAAGGAGTAGCGTCCCCACTTTTCTCCACCCTCTATACTTTCTAATAAATAAAATAACTTTTTACTTTTTGCAATTTTGCGAAGAAGTAATATCGGCGTTACAACGTCCGCGTAAATTTCTTCCTGAATCGGTACGAGATTGTATCCGCTTGATATGCTCTTTACTTCTTCTATACTTGGTTTCACCATGTCTTCCTCCTTTCCGAGAACGTTTGTGTGCGTTTGCATGCGCTTATGTGCGCACCTCCGCATCCTTCGGATGCAGAGGTCGTGGGCTTCGCCCTATGCGCGAATAATAAAGAAAATTTCCTCTGTGCGAGCACAGGAAATTTTCTTTATTATTCGCACGCACGGCTCATTGCCTGCACGCAAAGAGAGCTCTTGTCCCTTCCTGTGTATAGGAAAGGGACAAGAGCTCTGAAAAGTCTCCTGCGGTACCACCCAAATTGATTACGTAGTAATCCACTCAATCATGCACTATCATGCACTCCTGTAGATAACGGTTCAGGTCTCCGTCAGCGTCTACTCTTTCATCTGGTTTCTGTTTATAAAACCAATAACGAAAATTTCAAGCTGCCCTCCCGAGTCCATTCACTATCTATGTGCTATTGCCTCGCACCACCCGGCAACTCTCTGAAAACACAATGGATACCTACTACTCTCGGTCAACGGTTTTTTATTCTTTTTTACAGTATACTCATAATAAAGAAAAATGTCAAATACTTTTTTAAAATTTTTTACTACGCTTTTTCACTTCTCCCCTTACTTTGATTACCTTGAATCTGGAATACCAGTCCCATGCGCACAAAAGATAAATATCACCCTTTTTATTTACCATCATGGCATGCACATACCCCGGAAGATACTTTTTCATGTATTTACTATCCTTCGCACTAAGTATACAGATATTCTTTTTTGTCTGCATATGGTAACTGTATAAACCATTGATTGTTATATAATATAGCTTATTTCCTCTGAGTGTTACTCTGTTACAATTTTCTCTATGGGGAAGAAAACCTTCGTCATCTGGGTGATCCAGATGTCCATACTCGAACTCTGGATTCTCTATTACTACCTGTACTTCCTTTGCTCCTTTCTTCATTCTGCGGTAACACAGCTTTCTCGTAAGATGATTATATGCAGAGTTTGAAGTGGACTCCATGTCCATTCCATAAATATATTTTTGGCTCATTCCCTCTACCTGAAAGTCACAGTCATATTTTTTTTCTATCCTATTCTTTTTCGTATTATATATCAGTACACGGTAACCGATAGTTTCACTATATGTCTTCTCATGCCTCTCAATTCGCAGACCAATTCTGTTTTTTGATATATAGTAGCATTTCATATGATTAGGACTACCGGAACTCTTTGTTAAGCTTTTGATATATTTGTTTTTACTCAGATTGATTCTTTTTACCTTATCCTTTGTCAGGGAAAACCGATATAAGCTAATCTTATTGCCAAAATCAGAATCCGGAATATACAGATACTTACCCTTTGAATCAAAACAGCCGTCACCCAGGGAAAATTCATTTATTTTTTGTAATACCTTTTGCTGTTCTCCGTTATCTTTTTTCCCTACAATGGTCTTCCTTCTTTTTAATTTGCTCCCTTTCAAAAAGTAAGTATACAGTCTGAACTTATAGTTCCATTTCCCTGTTGATTCCTTTTGTTCCCACAAATAAAAAGCACTCTCTGTTTTCCCTAATTGCCGTATATTCCGACAGCCGTTTCCTTCCTCCATACCCCTTGTCTCGGATGCCTTATATGCTTTTTCCTTTACTTTTGCCATAACAGGCTCTGGTGCTGTCAAACAGCATAACAGCATAACCGCCATAAGCATACTTATCATTTTTTCTCTCATAATCATTTCTCCTTCTTAATCTGGAAGTCCCAGCCCCACCTTATTTTTATCTCTTTTCACATAATGGCAACTCAACTTTTTTATATTTTTCTTATAAGTCTCATAATTTATCCCATTCTGTGTCCTCGCACTGTAGACGCAAAGTCCCTCCAGCCGGAACTTAGCAGAATGGTTATAAATTCCTATCAAGTCATATTCCTCAAAACTAGGGTTACAGTTCCCATTCCATATAGCTAATACCTCACCCATCGCATACCCTGTTGCTGTATATCTTGATGGTGTTACTTCCGTACTATCTGTATGTGGACTCATAATTTGCTTCCAATATGGACTTCCTTTTTCATAAGCACAGTGTGCGTAAGTATCACCTACCACATGCATAGCCATTCCCATAAGAACAAGTGCAGCATTTCTTGCATTATACTTTACCTTTTTATTTTTTAACACCTTTTTTATCAAATCAGCGGTAATATATGACTTTATTTTCTTGCAGTCAGCATTATCTACTGCATTTTTATTTGGGAAAGACACCTTCTTAGCTTCTGCCAATCCATTTTTCCTGCATTTCAATGCCATCTTCATGAGATAAATATAAGCATTAACATAGTTCTCTTTGCCATGTAGCATTTTATACTTTTCCGTGCTTGCATTTTTATTATCCCACTTCAAATATACATCCTGTGCCACAACACCTGCTATTTTAGCTGCCGTATCTACTTTTCCTTCATGTTGCTTTTTCCCCCAGCTTCCAGCAACCATATCCGAGGTATCGTAGGTATCAACCTTCCCCTTGTTTTCATAGGCAATCTCCTCACTGTCATTATCTTCACATTGTGAAAAAACCCTCAAGGCATCGTCAGTATCCAGCATACCACTTCCATATTTTTCTTTTCCCTTCATGTCCTTCGCTGATTCATTCAGACATGCACGGACTGTCTGCGCTGACTTTTTACTGTCCTCCTGCCATAGCAGAGAAGCCACTCCGGTAACATGCGGTGCTGCCATGCTCGTTCCTTCTGTTATTACTCTCCCGTGAAACAACCCCTGTGCTTCCACATTTTCTCCCGGTGCGACAATTTCTATCTCTTTCCCAACAGCACTTTCTTCCGTCTTCTTTCCCATTGAATCGGTGCCGCCTACCGCCATTACTTCGGGATAGGCTGCGGGATAATCCACTCCCTCTGTATCGCTGTTACCGGCTGCTGCAATCAATAGGATGCCTTCCTTATATGCTCTGTGAAGTACCTCATGGAAAACCTCTGAATCTTTCTTTGTTCCAAAACTCATATTGATGATGTCAATGTCATTTTCCATACACCACTCAATTCCTTGGATGACAGAACTCAGCGTTGCCTCATTATCTCCATTCAGAACCCGCACGGAGTAAATATCCGCATACGGATTGATATCTGCTATTATACTGGAAACACTCGTCCCATGTCCAGTCATATCTTCATAATACACTGGCACACCATCTCCCACCATATCCACATGCTGTTTTACATTTACCTCATCTGAAAAATCCATGCCAGAGTCCAGTACTGCCACTTTTATTCTATTATTTACCCCCGGTTTTCTAACAGAGATTTCTTTCCGGTCAATCATATCTAGATTCCATGTCTCATTCGAATGGTTTCTTTTCTTTTTTGCCGACCTTCCCAATGCCGTCAAGGTAAAATCATCTTCCATGCTATGTATAGCAGATTCTGTTACCTGTCTTTCTTCTCTCTTTTCCCCCTCTCGTTGATTAACACTACCATATGACATATCTGTCAACATTACAATCGCTACCATTAGATAGCTGATTACACAACACATTCTTTTTTTTAGTTTCATTTAATTTTAATCTCCTTCGTTATTTCTAATTTTTTCCATCTTTTGTTCTTTTCCCTTTCCTCCTTTTATATACTATAACGAAAAAAAATTGCAAAATAACTCAAGCTATTAAAAAAAATTCAAAAAAATCACCCTTACACTCCAAGGGTGATTCAAAAACAACAATTTTCCTACCACGTCAAACTCTTATACTCGCTCGCCTTCTCGCGCACAAGCAAATCCTTAATTGCCTGCTTCGCTGACTTATTTTCAAAGAGAATCGCATTGATCTGCTCTACAATCGGCATCGTTATATGGTACTTATTGGCAAGCGCCATTGCTGCTTTTGCACAGTTGACGCCCTCTATAACCTGTTTGATTTCCTCCTTCGCCTCTGCCAGCGTCTTGCCCTGTCCCAACAGATAACCGCAATTATGGTTCCGGCTGTGAGTACTCGTACAGGTCACAATCAAATCGCCAATTCCGGATAGCCCGCTAAAAGTCTCCATCCTGCCTCCTAATTCAACACCAAGGCGGGAAATCTCTGCGATACCACGGGTTATCAGTGCTGCCTTCGTATTGTCGCCTAGTCCCATACCATCTAAAATTCCGGCAGCCAGCGCTATCACATTCTTCAGCGAACCACCGAGCTCAATACCAATAATATCCGGGCTTGTATAAACACGGAAATTCCTTCCCATGAAAACATCCTGAACAAATGTTGCTGTCTTTTCTGTCTTGGCACCGACAACTACCGTAGTCGGAATTCCTTTCGACACTTCCTCCGCATGGCTTGGACCTGACAAAACAGCGACATCCGCCATAGGCAGTTCATCCTCCAGTATTTCGCACAAAGTCATCAACGTACTTTCTTCAATACCCTTTCCCACATTTACAATAATCTGGTTATCCTTAATAAACGGTTTTGCTTCCCTTGCTGTAGCGCGTACAAATGGGGAAGCTACCGAGCAGACAATAATATCCTTATCTGTACATGCTTTTTTCAAATCGGGCTCTATCTCAATACTATCCGGAAGCTTCACACCCGGCAGACGTTCAACATGCTCCCGGTTATCCCGAAGCATATCTATCTCGGCCTCAACCTTCGACCACAGTGTTACCTTATGACCATTGTTTGCACACAGGATTGCCAGTGCTGTTCCCCAGCTACCAGCCCCTAAAAAACTTACTTTCTTCATTTCATTCGTTCTCCTTCTTCTCTTTTTTCTCTCCGAATTTTCGCTCTGTCCCATTCAGCAGACGGCGGATATTTCCAGCGTGCTTTATGTAAGCCAGTGCAGTAAACAAAAGACTGATAATAATCAATACTGGAAAATATCTACTTTCTTTATATTGTAAAAAAGTAAAAACAGGAAAATACCAGACAACAATAAGTGAACCTAGGGAAACATATCTCGTAGCTGCTACAATAAGAATAAAAACCAGCAGCCCTATCCCAATCATAATCCAACCGATTTTCCCACTTGTTGAAGATGCAACAATAACTGCCGCCGATACAGCAATTCCTTTTCCACCCTTAAACTTTAAGTAAAAAGGGAAATTATGCCCGATTACTACACCCAGACCAATAACCAATGTCATCAGATAGGTCAGTGCCTCCTCATACCCCATATAAGTACAGAACAGAAAGCGCACTGCTAACGTAGGGATGAACGCCTTTAGCAAATCACCGGCAAAAGTTATGATACCGCCCTTTGCCCCCATCGTCCGCAAAGCATTTGTCGTCCCAATGTTCCCGCTTCCCTGTGAACGGATATCCGTACCATTCATTTTTCCAACAAAATATCCAGTGGAAAAACATCCAAAACAATATCCTATCGCCAAAAACGAAACTGCAAACAATATTTCAGACATCATACTCCTTACTCCTTTTCTTTTCTTTCCCGTATAAGAATCCGAATCGGTGTTCCCAAAAAGCCAAAGGTATCACGAATCCGGTTCTCAATATATCTCTGATATGAAAAGTGCATCAGCTCTTTCTTATTTACAAACAGTACAAATGTAGGCGGCTTAGTGCTTACCTGTGTCATGTAAAACAATTTTAACCGTTTACCTTTATCGGAAGGCGGCTGTTGCATCGCAACGGCTTCCATCAAAATCTCATTCAGAACTCCTGTCTGAATCCTCATAGCATGGTTCTGAATGACAACCTCCAGCTTTTCAAATATTTTTTGTGTACGTTGTCCTGTCAAAGCAGAAATAAACATAATTTCTGCATACGGAACAAATGAAAGAACATCCCTGACCTTCTTGGTAAACTCCTTCACTGTAGAATTATCTTTCTCAATAGCGTCCCATTTATTCACGGCAATAATAAGTCCGCGTCCCCTGTCATGAGCGATTCCGGCAATCTTCGCATCCTGTTCGGTCACACCCTCCGTCGCATCAATCATCAGAATAACCACATCCGAACGCTCTATCGCAGCCACTGTCCGAATGATACTATAGCGCTCTATATCCTCTTTCACTTTACTTTTTCGGCGAAGACCTGCGGTATCTATAAAAACATATTCCGTATCATGATAGAGAATCTCCGTATCAATAGCATCCCTTGTTGTACCGGCAATATCCGATACAATGACACGGTTTTCACCCAGTAGCTTATTTACCAGAGAAGATTTCCCGGCATTAGGCTTCCCCACGATAGCAATCTTCGGTCGCTCATCTTCCTCTTCTACCCGCTTCTCCATATCCAGATGTTCTAAAACGGCGTCCAGCATATCACCAATGCCCAGCTTTGAACTTGCTGAAACCGGGTGCGGATCTCCGATTCCAAGATTAAAAAATTCATAGACGTCTGGCATATATTTATCAAAATTATCTACTTTATTCACTACAAGAACAATCGGCTTTCCCGACCTACGAAGCATGTCTGCTACCTTATAATCGGCGTCGACCAGCCCCTGCCGTACATCAACAAGAAACAATATAACATCTGCTGTCTCAATTGCAATATTTGCCTGCTCTCTCATGTGTACTAACATCTTATCCTTACTCTCCATCTCAATACCGCCGGTATCAATCAGGGAAAAGGAGTAATTCAGCCATGTAATATCCGCATAAATCCGGTCTCTTGTCACACCCGGATAATCTTTTACTATTGAAATCTTCTCTCCTGCTAATGTATTAAACAACGTCGATTTTCCAACATTGGGCCGTCCTACAATAGCAATAATCGGTTTGCTCATGTTTCCTCCATTCGTGCATGTTATGACTCTCTTGCCTCTCTGCCCGTTTTTTTATCATATCACAAAATAGATTACAATACAAGTCACGGCGCATATTCCGTAACATTAGGATGCCTACTCTGTATAGGAAAACGCATTTTTTATCAACCGAAGTTTTTCTCCCACTATTAGTATTACGTCAAAACGAACCGGAATATCCATCGGAATATTTTCTTTTGCCATATAATATCTTGCACACTGACACATATTTCGGATTTTTTTCATAGAAATAGCACCTTCACATCCGCCATACCAGTCATTTTTGCGGTATTTTACTTCCACGAAGCAAAGGTACTCTCCCTCTTTTGCCACAATATCCAATTCCGAAAATGGGCACCAGTAATTTCTGTTCAAAATCCGATATCCGTTCTTCTCCACAAATTCCGTGGCAAGTGTCTCCTGTTCCCTTCCTATCTTACGCCTGTTCAATTTTACCTCCCATTCCTATGATCTTGTCAATCTGTTTTAATCTTGCTCTGAATATGCTCCATGCTGTCCACAAATACAAGTACCTCTGCTACAATCGAATATAACTCTGGAGGAATATATTCCCCAATATCTAACATAGACAGGGAACGCGCCAGCTTTTCATCCTTATGAACCGGCACATTTGCTTCCTTCGCCACATCAATAATCTTCTCAGCCAGAATTCCCTGACCGGTAGCAACTACCTTTGGAGCCTGTTCTCCCGGCGAATACTCAAGAGCTACTGCTGTCTTTCTTTCCTCTCTCTTTGCCATTCTGCCCTCAACCTCACTTCACATAATTATGAATAAAAGAATTTCTGTGAATCGGGCAAGGTCCGTATTTTTTCAAGGCCTCCCGGTGTTCCTCCGAACCATACCCCTTATTCCTTTCAAAACCATACTCCGGATATAAATCCGCATATTCCGTCATAAGACGATCCCTCGTAACTTTTGCCATAATGCTCGCCGCAGCAATCGACAGGCTTCTTCCATCCCCTTTTATAATCCCAATCTGCTTAATCGGAATCTGTGGTATCGTTACTGCATCATTGAGAAGCAAATCCGGAACTACCTGTAAGTCTGAAACTGCATGCTGCATCGCCTCATACGTTGCCTGTAGAATGTTTATCTCATCAATTCTCGCCGGAGAACTCATACCGATTCCATAACTGACAGCTTTCTCCCGGATTTCTTCAAACAGTTCTTCCCGACGCTTTTTACTTACCTGCTTGGAATCATTTAGACCTTCTATTTTCAACCCCGGTGGCAGCACAACCGCCCCGGCTACAACCGGTCCGGCAAACGGTCCTCTCCCTGCCTCGTCAATCCCACATATACAGCGAAAGTCATCGCCGTATTTTTTTTCAAATACAAGCATATCCTCCAGCCGCTGCATTTCTTTACGGTATGCTTCCAGCTTTTTCTCATACCGGGCAACCAATTTTTTAACTCCTGCACGCTCATCTCCTGCATAGGACGAAAAAAGAGCATGCCACTGCTCTTTTTCCGTTTGTTCAAACAGGAGATTTATCTCTTTAATGCTTTGCATCTTTTTCTCCATTCTGACTTACTCTAAATTAAAGAGCGTCCGTTCTCCAATCGAAATCTCATGCGGAATCTCTTTTCCGGTAATAAACCGTTTCTTCTTCTCAAAATACATACGCGCTCTTGTAATAAGCTCTACCGTTTTGTAGCCGGACTGCCAGTCATGTAAAGAATACGGAATAAAGAAAGTAAGTTTTCCATTTTCCGGCACACGATACCCATACAGCGGACTAGTTCCCTGTGAAGTATATACATTTTCCTTTTTCAAAGGATTCGCATTTTCATCCATTGCTTCCTTCATATCCAACGTAATTTTCTCTCCGCTGTCATTTAGGAAGTTTATTTCCTTGATAATTCCTGCCTCATTATTCATATTGCTGACTTCCAGCTTCAAATAGAGCGTTTTATCTGTCTTATATTTCGCTTCCGAGCTGTAATCAATCAACACCGAATCATCTGAAAGCTTCTCATACAGCCGCCTCTGCTTGAGAACAGAAACTGTCAGGTTTTCAACGTCTTCCGACTGTCCGTTAAGAATCTGAAACAGCGTATCAAAGACCTTGCTTGCCAACTCTCCGTTATCACCCTTATTCGCCAGTAGCGAAGAATGGTTTGTGTTTGAATTCGGATTATCGCATATGATAGTGACATTCTTATCATCATTTCCATCACTTCCGCCCTGATGGCTCATTTGGCCTCCTATAAATGGGTTATCATTTGAATCAAAATAGGTAGGCAGATATCCCTGTTTTACATATTTGTCTATTATCTTCTGATCCTTCCAACCTTCTACATCAGCAGCTTCCATTCCGGCAGGGAAAAAGGTATACCGATTCCAGAGATAATAACTCCGCTCCTTCTTATCTTGCGACCAATCATCCTCTGAACAACCACACAACTGGCGTTTATAATATCCCGTCGTTGCAGCGGTACCTTTAACTGCTCCCTCTGGCTTATCTCCCAAAGAAACCTTCATGATATAAGGTAAAATATCCTCTGTAAAGGTTCTCTCCATCCCTGTTTTTTCCTTTTTGGCAAGCAAATCAAACTGAATGGAAATCAAATACAGCTTTGTAATATTATTCAGATTACCCTGTGCCTTCCTATCATTCAAACCATGTTGATTTGTGTCCGCCACATACATATGGGTTTCTTTCACATTCGCATCCTGAGTTACACCGGTCCCTGCCATCTCGCCCACCATCTGGTTAAAGACAAGAGGAAGGTTCTGATTTTCACTCTCCCTCATCAGGATTTTTGTAATCAAATCCCATTCCAAATCATTTTCATAAAATCTAACTACTTTATTTTCGTCAAATACATAATCTTCCTCGCCAAGAATCCATTTGTGATAAAGCTCATAGAAAAACTGTGTGTCATTTACCATCTGTCCTTCCGGACCAATCGTCTGGAACGAATACATATCTGCCCGTTCAATCATATCCAGCGTTTCATCCGTATCCTTCTTCGCCAGTTCATTCAATTCTGACGGAGTCATGCAGATAACCTTCATATGAAAATCATTAAAGTCATCCTCATCCTTGAACGTAAATAAGGCTCTCTTTAATATTTCATTTGTCTTCAGACCATAATAATCAATTGTATAGTGCTCCTCAATTTCGGGCAGTCTTGTATAATACTTTATTGCAAAGTTATTATCATATACCTTAGTAAAATCCATGTATATACCTGTTATGTCCGATTTTTCATTATAATCATATAATTGGGAGGTATTCGTCCAGCCTATTCCGGTATCATTATTCCAGAAACCATACTGACCAATTCCTTCCTTTGCTTTCTCTGGCAAGTCGTCCTTATTCTCCACATACTTCCAGCGGTCTGCCGCCGTTCCAGTCTTTGTGAATATCCAGTTCTTGCAATCCTCCTCCGAAGCAAAGCCAAAATCACCTTCACCTGGCTCTACCGCAAGAAGATATCCCCCTGTTTTATTTGTATAAGAGGTAAACTCGCCCTCATCTACAACCTTCTTTTCATAATTTACGTCCCAATTCCGGCTGTCTTCTTTCGCAATATCCCGAAGCCTCGGACCACCATCCTTCACAAAGAACTCCGGATATTTGTCTATCAGTTTGCCAATTTCCTTTTTATCTGCCTCATAGTCCTCACGGAATTTTTCTACGTCTATACCGGCTTTCTCAAGATCTTTATTCGTAATTTTGTAAGAATACAATTTCGCCAACTCTGCAAACGGAATTTCTTCCTTTTCTGTCTTACTTCCAATCTTATAAACAGAATATCGGTTATCTTTAAACCAGCGCCCAAAATTATTTTCGAAAAACTTATCATTTTGAAAATCAAATCTTTTATTTGGGTCATCGTCAACAAAAGATTTGTCTGACGATTTACACGCCTCAATACCGATTTTCATCGCATCCAATTCTTCCGGCATACCACTATCTACATCTCCGCACAAATATGTGAACTGCTGCATCGCCTTCTCTGGCACGATTTCCAACAAAACAAAGGGATTTGTCTCACTCCCCTTTTGTCCTACGGCTGTCGGCACCTCACTGGAACACGGCTCGGCGCCGCTTCCCAATCCGCCCTTCTGCGTTTTTCCCTCTGAAGTTACAACGACAGAAGCACTTTCCGGTTGTCCTGTCACATAAGGCTCCTCCGGTACAAATTTACCCAGTACATTTCCGGCGGACAGTGCCCAGAAAGCCGCCGTACAGATAACCGTAAATGCAAATACAACACCTATATATTTGCCTGATTTTCTTTTCCTCATTACCGTCGCCTCCTTTTACTGGTTTCTCATATAAATATCCTTTGTACAAGTAAAGTCCGATGTGTCATCCTTCATCGCTATCACTACCTGAAGCAATTTCTTCTTTGTCTCATCATTCGTCGTAATCTTGCACTCGATGTCTTCTACATCCTCAGCAAGCAAATGCGTTTTATCTGCAGTCAGCGCCGTTGGATCCACCGATGCCGCATTGGCAAAATATATCTCATGTCCCATAAACCAATACAAATATTCCTCGGTTGATTCTACACTGCCATCCACTCCAATGTTTTCTTTCTTTATTTTTAACAGATGCTTCGTATCATCCCATGTGGCTTCTCCCGCCTCCATCGCATAACCAGAAATATGATTTGTCACATCCTTTGCCTGTTCCTGCAGAGCGATTCTAGCCTGTGTCATATTCATACTATGAGAAGCATATCCCATCAAAGCAATAACACAGCCCATAACAATAGTAGATATGGCAATTGCTATCAACAGCTCAATCATGGAAAATCCTTCCTTATTCATTCTATTCAATTTTTTCACAATATCGCCGCCTTTCCCTCACATCTGCATCTATCCCGCCGCATGATGTTCAATGTAATGCCTTCCTGTATCTTTCACAACCTTAACATCATAATTGGAACCATTATCTGCCACTACTGAAATTGTAGTTATCCCTGAAGCAGCAAAAGGTCCATGTGTAAAAGCCCCATCCTTTTTTCGCATAGAAAAACATATATCCGTGTTGTCTGCCATCTCAGTGCCGGCACAGGTTATCGTTACCCTGCTATCGCCAATCTTTTTACCCGTGCCATCTGGTGTAAAGCTGTCTGAATCCGTATATGTCACATAATAGTCGCCATTATACCTGTTCAAATGCATATACACTTTTTGACTCTTAGCCATAGTTTCTGACCTTAAATCAGACAGACCACTGTTAATACCGTGCGTTGCCTCCTTTGCAGCCGCACTGCCAAAATACCCAAATCCAAGAGCAGTCAGGCCGACAAGAACTGCCATAATACCAATTACAATCATCAGTTCAACTAAAGAAAAACCATCTTTTTTTCGAAAAATCTTTTTTTCCCCTGACACCTCTGTCCACCTCCTCTTTTATCATTCCTCATTCCGTTTCCAGTTCTGGTAAGAAATACATTCACTCAGATTCGTTGAATCCTGTTTTACCGTACCATTTAAGGCATGGAAAATCTTCGACAAATCCTTATCACTCTTTATAAACTCCATCAATTTGCCGGTCATAATAATATCTGCCGTCAAATTTTTATTATTATTTGCTGTAACTTTGCCTTTTGCCAATATCAGTCCGGTAAAATCACCTGTAACTTCTACATTTCCGCCGGAAATAATAATTCCCTTTGAAATCGAGCCATCCACTGTATAATCACCCGGTGTCGCATATACCCTGCCACCGGACTTACTGTCTATCTTGTCAATCACTCCGGTCAGTTTGCTGAAATCAATAATTCTACCCTCTACCAATGGTTTTACGCCTTCTGCTAACCGCATACTATCCGGAGGAGTCGCCGGAGTCGTTCCATCTGGATAATTCTCGGAAACACCTGACGGAAGCAATGTCAGCTGCATCCCCACATAACTCTTTCCTATCCGTTTTCCGTCATCCAGCAAATCCTGTTTCGGTTTTCCTGTATTATCATAATAATTGGGCTGTTGTTTGCCGGAGCCGCTGGCTGCATAATAATTATGAATAATATTTCCGGCAATCAGAAAGAGATTCGGTGAAAGCTTCATACCTGAGGCATCGCTCGTAGAAATATAAGCTTTTGCCCTCTCATCCAACAAACTCTTATTCGAGACAGTATTTCCGTCCTCATCCTGACTCGTTCCCTCATAATAATTTTTAAAATATTCATTTACACTCTTTTCATCTTTAAACTTTAAATAAAAATACACATATCCATTATTGTTAAAGTTCTCGGCATACGGTTTCGTGCTGTCCAGATACTTTCCAATATCTGAATTCAGAAGACTCTCTGTCAAAATGGTCCTGTCTTCACTTTCCAGTACCGGATTATGTCCTGCCTTTATATATTCGTTCGGAAGCATATAAGCAATCTGATTGCTCTTTACTGCCAGTGATTCGCCCATCATAATATCCGAAACAACGGACGAGGTAACTCCTCCCGTTGATTTACTATTCCTTGATACAAAAGTCCGTCCAGCCAGAATCATCTTATCCAGACCATCTGTATTTAATGTTGTATTTAATCCGTTTACAAGTATGGCACTGCTATAATCCGAACGTGGAGTTATCGTTGAAGTCGTATTCTCCTCATTGTAGCTGTAACCATAATATTTTCCAGACAACGATACCACTGAATTGCTGTCTCCAATATTTAAGTCATTTGCGATATACGCATTTTCATTCATCGTGAAGTGGGTAGACAGCGTGGAATCATCACCCGAAACCCGTGGTTTCAAACATATATTCTGTAAATAGCAGTCCCCCGCTCCCGTCTCTCCAGCCATATCCACACGGGCACCTGTAAAAATGTCCAGACTGCCCCGGCTGATAATTTTCTGACTTCTGAACGCCGCCCCATTCTGCGTTCCTATCTCGATTCCTGTTTCCCTGTTGCCGGTATATACATTTCCAGTAAAAGTAACGCCTGCACCATTACTATTTTCTACCTTCAACGTATCATCCGAAATGACAATATAGTCCTTCAGTTCATCCAGCGTAGAATCCCCTTCAAATTTAAAATCCGGCACCTTAAACACAATATCTGTCTGTATGCTTGACCGGTATTCAGTCGGATTTGTATAATCAATCATCAGGTTCTTTATCGTCAGCGTATATCCCTTTGTCGTATCATAGTTAATGACAAAACCAAGGTCTGTCCCCGGCAATGTCTTTACTGCCCCCGGCTCTTTCGTTAAAGAACTCAGCCTTTCAATTTCGCAGTTCTGTACTACTCCCAGCTTACTGTCATCCCATGTGTAAACAGTATCTGTCAACTTTTCCGCAAACTCGCTAAAATACTTTTTGGCAAATGCCTCTTTCATCTCTCCGGTCTTTTTGGAATAATTCTCAAGAATCTCCTTGTACGCCGTCTCACTGGCATCTCCCGCATATTCTAAAAGTCCCGTCTTTACTTCCTCAAGGATTCCTTCTGTCTGATAAAAATTATCACTTGAACCGCGGTCCACGATAACCGATACCACATAGCGGGTTGCAACCGTAAGAATCGTCAGGGCGATAGCAGAAAGAAATAATACCCCAATCACAACCGATACCATGGAAGAACCTTCTTTTCCCCCATTTTCCTTATGTCTTTTTAAGTTTTTCAGTTTTCGAAACAAATAGGTCATATTCATGCTCCTTTCGAAGTCTGCAATCTTACCAGTCTGGTCGAATCTGTAAATACTGTTTCTGTATCATGGTAAATATCCACTGTTATCTTAGCAATTCTCTTTTCTAATGTCTTCTCCACAAGGCTATCAATTTCCGAATGGCAGTTCTCGATTGGCAGAAAACTATTCTTTGTTATATTGAAAGAATAGCCCGCCGGCTTTGTACCGGAATCCTTCTGACAGACAAAATAGAAATGTAACTTTTTGGCCTCCTCCTCATTATATCCCGTAAGGTTGATATCAACTGGTTCATTCACAATATCATCCCTCAGAAGATTATAGAAGATATATACATTTTCCAACTTTTCCAGCTTTGTCTCCTCCAAAACTGCTGTATATGTATCACTGCCGTAGCTATACTCATAATACCCCTTCACAGAATGTAGCTCACTTCCTGCGCCTCCACTCTTAGTCACCTCTAAAAACAGTTTCCGCGTCATCGCAGCCTTAATATCATTTACCGTAACTGAGGGGTTTGTATACTGGAGATTTCCTGCCGCCGTCTCTGTCTGGTCCGTCTCTGTCATCACAACATTTTCCGGCGAATACACTTCCTTCAGCTTTGGCGATGCGTAATCATTATATTTCGAATCGGTCTCACTGCCATCTGCCTTTGTTCTGGAATAATCATAATCTAATAATACTTTCGCCTGATATACCGTGCCATCCACGGATACCTTCTTTGTCAATTCAGACTTTTTGTCTTCCAGCAAATCCACTGTCCACGCACTGCCCGTCGCGGCAATCAGCTTACTTTCAATCTGCTCAAAGCTGGTACAGGAACCCAATTCCTCCGTCACTGACTGCGCTGCCATATTTGCTTTCTGAGTTCCCTTCCCATTTGAGGTAGATACTGCCGCATTTGTAAAATACCCAAGAATAGGCATCGCAAGAATTGCCAGAATCGTAATGGCAATCACAACCTCAATCAGCGAAAAACCATCATTCTTTTTCATATTCTATCAACACCCCTTCCTCATATCTTACATTTATATTATTTGAATGTTCCAAACACATTCTTAGATCCAAAGGTAATTCCGGAAATATTCGGTTCCTCATATGGCTTTCCATTTCCATTCATCGCAAAATAATTGATGGAAACCGGTCCGGTCAATTTCCCTGTACTCGAATCAAATGCTAAATTAAGAGAAGTTACTGACATATGCTCTTTATTCGCAGCCACCCAGTCAAACGCACTCATAATCTGCTTCATCGTGCCGCTCATCTCGACTTCATAGGTCATTACCTTACCAATCATCTTATCCACGGACTGCTGTTTTTCCGGATGCTTCTCTACATCACTCACTGCCACAGCACTTCCCGTAGCAGCCGCCTCCTGTTGTGCCGCTGCTTCCGCTTCCTCCGCACTCAGGGTAATAAATGTCCCGGCGTCTAAAAACTTTCGCTCTCTCGCTGGCTTCACCGCCAAAATACGGACGCCGCTCTTTATTCGCATCTTCTCAATATTTTCAATCGCCTTCTGCTGTGTCATCTTGCAAGGGAACTCTTTCATGTAGGCATCCATTTCCTTCTGATGTTCTGCCGTCGTTCCTTGAAGTTCATTTACCTGCATCTGCAGATTGCTGAGATAGTTTACTTGATTTTTATATTTTCTTGCTTCCTTTTCAATCTCTGTTACCGAGTCCATATTTCTCTGAAATACAAAGAAGAATGTACACAGTAAAATCAAAACTCCCGCGCAGATAAGAATCGCTCTGCTCTGGTTTGTCGTAAAACGGTTACTCATTTACTGCACCCCCTCTTTATTGTCATTCCCGGCTAGAAGCAGACTCTTATAAAGAAACGTCAAAGTGTATGTATACTGCCGTTTCTGTGTAAGTGAATCCTTTGCCTCGGCAATCTCATCAATAAAAACATCGTCAATTTCATTGATTTTGTTCAACTGCATCTGCAAAGCTGATAAAGACAACAACCGATCTGTTGAAGTTGCGCTAATCGTAACTTTGCTCTCATCACTCTCCACACTTTGGATGCGGAATGTCTTCGGACAAAGCGAAGAAATCTTTTTTATCAACGAATGGAACTTATTATTTCTTGAATTTACAGTGCCATCAACCCGCAAATAGATAAGATAATTTTTTTCAATCTCCATCAAAGCATCAAATTCATTCTGCACTGGCGCCAGTGCTTCATTCCGGGACTTCCAATGGTCTCTCTCATCTCCCGTCACAATAAGCTGGAAGATTGAAAAGCCAGTCAGCAAAAGGCTGATAAAAAGGCATCCCGCAAACACAAGAATTGCCGCCGTAAGCGTCCCCTTCTTCGCCTCTTTCTGAGCAACATCCTTAGAAATGAACCGAACCGGATTAAAGACCGCACCAAAACAGTTTACATACTGTAAAATCGCAGCATCAATATCAATCTTACGGTTAAACCTCACGCCTGCAATTGTGTCCGGAGTCACTACCGGAATTCCCAGTTCATTGCTTAAAAGCTCATGGATTCCCGCTATACTACAGCCTTGACCAGTACAAATCACTTCTGTTATTGGCTGCTCTTTGTATCTAGAATTATAATATTCAATGACACGCCCTATATTGCCAATTAGGAAACTGCCATTGTCTGTTACCTCAATCCGTTTTTCCAGTGAAAAATCCCCCTCTGGGTTTTCACTATTCAAATTGTGCAGAAGAACTCTCTGTGTCGTCAAAATCTGATATGCCCTATCCGCATCGGATGCCTGAAATACCTCCTCCTGCGTCATAACCTCGGTAAAAACATTTGTCCCATATGGCACTACACGTTGTAATAATAATCTGTCCTTATCAATTATATTGACAAGAGTGGAGTCCCGGTTAATCTGCAACGCCATAGAAACGCCCTCTTTAACCTGACGCTTCATAATCTGGAATACACTATTTCCGTCCGCCTCAATCGCCACAATATTCATTCCGGTCGCAGACGCTAACGTATAATAAGAGTCTATCAAATCCGATGGGGCAGCAAACACGCGGACATCCTGTACCTTACCTTCCTGTCCGTTCTCGCCGCTTTCGTATTCCTCTCCCTGCAAAACATGGGAAAAAATATATTTTTCGGTATCTACAGGAAATAAATCCGGCACCTTTGCCATAACCACCTGAGATATCTTTGCCTTATTGACAGCTGGAATCGTTGTCTCACGACTGGCAATCTTAGAGGAAGCAATAGCATAAATCACATCTTTTGTTCGTATGCCCTTTTCCATACACGCTTTGCGAATCCTACGGGCAATCTCTGTAATATCAAGAATCAGCCCTTCTTGAACTGCCCCCTCCGGCGTCGGCACCCTTACACATCCGTAGATCGTCGGGTTCGACACAGTATTTTCCATATGAACTATATGTATGGTCTTTTGTCCCACACGTACAACCACAACTTTTTTAGCCATCTATAAATTCCTCCCCTGGTGGTAAATTTCTTTATTGTTTTTACAATATTTCATTTCATTTTCTTTTCTATCCTTCAAAATACTCTAAAAACAACAAATGTTTTCATCTGTATAAAAAAGTACTGACATACCAGTCATACATTTTGCTCCCCCAAAGCATCGCAATAAAAACACCGGCTGACAGATACGGTCCAAATGCAAACTTCTGTCCCTCTTTGGTAACAGCAATTTTAATACCCTGAATAACACTTCCTATCAGGGAGCCAAGTATAACAGCAAATAAAGCATGTCCCCAGCCAATACAAAGCCCTGTACATGCCATAAGTTCGATATCTCCTAGTCCAAGTCCCCTTTTGCCACGCAGCATACGAAAGATAATAGAACATAACAGCAGAAAAAGGCTTGCAAAAAAGAAGCCAATCACATAGTAGTGCCAGTTATTCAGTTTCAAGACCAGATGAAGGATTCCTACAATCAGAATAACAAAATCCACACCCGTCGGAATCATCATGGTCCGGTAATCAATGACACTGAGAACCAAAAGAGCAGAAGTCATAATGCACCATAATCCACTCTCTATATTCCATCCGTTTGCGGCAAATACAACGATATATAAAATGCCGTTCGCAAGTTCAACCAATGGGTACTGGACAGAAACCTTTGTTCCACAATACCGGCACTTTCCTTTCAGAAACAACCAACTGAACACCGGAATCAAGTCATACCATTTTAACCGATGCCAGCATTTCATACAATGAGAACCCACTGTGACAATACTCTCCTCCTTCGGTATCCGGTATATGCACACATTGAGAAAGCTCCCAATAGTAATGCCATATACGAATACAATAAAATAGAAGAAAATTTGTTCTGGTGCCATAGTGGGCTCTCCTTATGTTTTCCTAATGTACAAATACTTCTTGTGATACTTAATAAGTCAAAAAGTATTATCCCTGATTAGAAGACTC